>NZ_WAAS01000265.1:0-8628 GCF_008806585.1 Micromonospora sp. AMSO12t | reverse complement strand
AGGTGCACGGCCAGTAGACAACGGCCAGGCGGGGGCAGCCAGTCCACGTCGGGTCGGTCCGAAGGTCGGCGCAGCTCATTCTCGCCCCACCGGCCGGGAAGGGCCTGGGAGCATCGGGGCGCGGCGCGAGCCGCGCCCCGATTTGTGTCTGCGGCCCCCTGCCGGGGAGGAATCGCCCTTACGCGCCGCGACGGGGCGTCGGGTGCGGCGCCGGGCGGGGCGGGAACTCGTGGGCGGGTAGCCTTCGGCCCGTGATCGTGGGCAACGTGCCGGCGCCGGCCGGGGACAGCAGCCAGCCGGGCGCCGTGGGGGCGGGGACGCCCGGAGCGCCGCGGCGTGCGCTGCCGCTGCGGGTGGCCGTGCCGATGGCGGTGGTCGCCGGGTTGGCGTTGCTGGCGGCGTTCCCGCCGTACGGGCTGTGGCCGCTCGCGCCGCTGGGCGTGGCGTTGCTGGCCGCGGCGACGCACCGGCGTCGGGTACGCGCTGGCGCCGGGCTGGGTTTCCTGACCGGGGTGGCGTTGTTCGCGCCGCTGCTGAGCTGGACGAACCTGCACACCGGCTACCTGCCGTGGGTGTTGCTGTCGCTGTTGCAGGCCGGCTACCTGGCGCTGCTGGGCGCGGCGGGCGCGTACGTGTCGCCGCTGGTCGAGCGGGCGCGGTGGAGTTGGCCGTTGGTGACCGGCGTGTTGTGGGTGGGGCAGGAGGCGCTGCGCGACCGCACCCCGTTCGGCGGGTTCCCGTGGGGGCGCCTGGCGTTCAGCCAGGACGGCTCGCCGCTGCTGCGGCTGGCCGCGTGGGGTGGCGCGCCGCTGGTGACGTTCGCGGTGGCGCTGACGGGTGGGCTGCTGGTCGCGGCGCTGTGGCGGCCGTGGGGCGGGCGGCGGCGCTGGTGGGTGCCGGTGGCTGGGCTGGCCGCCGCGGCGGTCGCGGTGCCCGTCGTGGGGCTGCTGGTGCCGGTGTCGGGCGCGGGGGGCGGCGCCGCGGTCACGGTGGCGATCGTGCAGGGCAACGTGCCGCGGCTCGGGCTGGACTTCAACGCCCAGCGGCAGGCGGTGCTGAACAACCACGTCGACGCCACGATCGAGCTGGCCGGGCAGGTGTCCGCGGGCGTGCGGCCCCGCCCCGACCTGGTGGTGTGGCCGGAGAACTCCAGCGACATCGACCCGCTGCGCGACACCGACGCCGGGGCGCGCATCTCGCAGGCCGCCGACGCGGTCGGCGCCCCGATCCTCGTCGGTGCGGTCCTGCGCGGCCCCGGGGAGGGGCAGGTGCGCAACGCGGGGATCCTGTGGCGGCCCGGCAGCGGCCCGGACCTGGAGCAGCTGTACACGAAGCGGCACCCGGTGCCGTTCGCCGAGTACGTGCCGATGCGTGATCTCGCCCGGATGGTCAGCAAGCAGGTCGACCGGGTACGCGCCGACTTCGTGCCGGGCAGCGAGCCGGGGGTGCTGCGGACCGGGGCGGCGGTGCTCGGCGACGTGATCTGCTTCGAGGTCGCCTACGACGAGGTGGTGCGTGACACCGTCGTCGGCGGCGCGCAGCTGCTGGTGGTGCAGACCAACAACGCCACGTTCGACGTGGCCGAGGCGCGCCAGCAGTTGGCGATGGTGCGGCTGCGGGCGGTCGAGCACGGCCGGCCGGCGTTGATGGCCTCCACGGTCGGGGTGTCCGGGTTCGTTGCCCCGGACGGGCGGGTAAGCGACGCCACCGGGTTCAACACCCGAGCGGTCGTGGTGCGGCAGCTGCGGCTGGACGACGGGCGCACCCTGGCCACCCGGGTCGGGTTGTGGCCGGAGGTGGCGCTGGCCACCCTGGCCGTGGCGGCCCTGGTCGGCGCGGGCGTGCTGCGCCGCCGGCCGCGCGCCGGGTGACACCAGCCGGTACGCCGGCGAAGGGGGAGCGACGGTGGGCGAGACGACCGGCACCCGGGCCGACACCGGTCATCCGGGGGTGGGTCGGGTGCTCGTGGTGATCCCGACCTACAACGAGGCCGACAACGTGGCGGGGATCGTGGCGCGGGTGCGTCGCGCCGCGCCGGCGGTGGAGATCCTGGTCGCCGACGACGACAGCCCCGACGGCACCGGTGCGCTCGCCGACGCCCTGGCCGGCGCCGACCGCCGGGTGCACGTGCTGCACCGCGAGGGCAAGCAGGGCCTCGGCGCGGCCTACCTGGCGGGGTTCGCGTGGGCCCGCGAGCGCGGCTTCGACGCGGTGGTGGAGATGGACGCCGACGGTTCGCACGCCCCGGAGGACCTGCCCGCGTTGCTGTCCGCCGCCCGCGACGCCGACGTGGTGATCGGCTCCCGGTGGACCGCCGGGGCGCGGGTGGTGAACTGGCCGCTGCGGCGGCTGCTGCTGTCGCGCTGCGGCAACCTGTACGCGCGGCTGGTGTTGGGCATGCCGCTGTCCGACGCCACCGGCGGCTACCGGGTGTACCGGCTGGCGGCCCTGGACGCATTCGACCTGGCGTCGGTCTGTTCGCAGGGGTATTCGTTCCAGGTGGAGTTGTCCCGGCTGGCGCACCGGTCCGGGGCGCGCATCGTGGAGGTGCCGATCACGTTCGCCGAGCGGGAGCGCGGCAGCAGCAAGATGAGCCCGCTGATCGTGGCGGAGGCGTTGTGGCGGATCACGACGTGGGGGGTGCAGGACCGGCGGCAGGCGGTACGGCGGGGCCTGCACGGCACCCCCACAGGTCAGGTGCGGTGGCCCTGAGCGGCGGCGTGTCATGCTGGATGGGGCGCCGGCGCCCGCGCGGGGTGGCCCCGCCGTAGGCGCCGCTGATGGCGAATGGGGTGAGATGCGCCGAGGACTGAGGTTTGTGCCGTTGGCCCTGTTGGCGGCGACGCTGCTGGAGCTGGCGGTGTTCGTCGTGGTGGGGCGGACGATCGGGTTCGGCTCGGCGCTGCTGGTGGTGTTCGCGGTGTCGCTGCTGGGGCTGGTGCTGCTGCGTCGGGAGGGGATGCGCGCCTGGCGGGGCTTCAAGGCCTCCGCGCAGGCCGGTCAGCCGCCGGGCCGGCAGGTCACCGACGGTCTCGTGGGGCTGCTCGGGGCGCTGCTGCTGGCGATGCCGGGCCTGCTCAGTGGCCTGGTGGGGGTGTCGTTGCTGGTGCCGCCGGTGCGTCGGCTGGCCCGCAACGGGGTGCAGCGGGCCGCGGAGCGGCGGGTGTCGTCGATGGTCGCCGGTGACCTGTTCGGGCCGCGCCGGGTGCGGGTGCACCGGGGTGCGCCGCAGCAGCAGCAGCCGCCGCAGCCGCAGCCGGCTGCCGAGCCCACCGTCGTCGACGGGGGCCGCGCCATCGAGGGGGAGATCGTGGAGCCCGGCCGAAGCTGACCTGGACACGACGGCGCCCCGGGAGCGATGCTCCCGGGGCGCCGTGGCGTTGACGGTGCGGCTCAGGCGCGGCCGCGGCGGGTGCGGACCTCCTGCAGCCGCTCGGCGAGGATGTCCTCCAGCTCGGCGATGGAACGCCGCTCCAGCAGCATGTCCCAGTGGGTGCGCGGCGGCTTGGCCTTCTTCTGCTCCGGCTCGTTGCCGTCGACCAGCCGGGCCACGCTGCCGTCGAACTTGCATTCCCAGGTCGTGGGGACCTCGGCGTCGACGGCGAACGGAACCTCGAACTGGTGGCCCTTGGCGCAGAGGTACTCGCGGGTCTGACGCGGCGCGAGCTCCGTGTTGCGGTCGGATTCGTAGCTGACCGCGCCCAGACGGCTGCCACGCAGCATACGCTCGCCCATGATCGACTTCCCCTCGTTCGTGGTGCTGGTCTTCTCGGTGTAACGGTCCGTTCCCGCCGGGCCATTCCCGCCCGTACGCCGGGCGAGCCTGCACAAGGGTAGCCGGCCACGCCAGCCGCCCGGCGGCGTCGCCCCGGGCCGGGTCGGGCGGGTGGAGGGTTTCGCTGTGCCACCGGCGATGGTAGCCGCCCCGAAGCCGCGCAGGTCGCCACGGCCGGTGACGCGCCGGCCGCGCCCCTCGCCGTCGCCCCGCTCGCCCGTGAGCCCGCGCCGGGAACGCCGGCGGCCGGCTCAGGTCGCCGGGGTCGGTGGCAGCGGCAGCGGCAGGCCCGGCAGCCCGTCGATGCTGCGGGCCACGTGGTCCTTGCCGGCGAAGTAGTCGCTCAGCGACGCGTCGTCCTCCCGGGCGAACCGCCGGGCGTGCAGGTCGCGGTCGGCGTCGTAGGACATGAACGGCACCGCGTAGCCGCAGGTGTCGCGGATCAGTTCGGCGCGCACGACGATGATCGCCCGCAGACCGTGGACGCTGGTGTCGATGTCCGGGAAGTGGCCCGTCAGCTCCGCCCAGCGGGGGTCGTCGCGAAACACCGGCTCGCCGCGCCCGTGCACCCGCACGATGTTCGGCGGCCCGTCGAACGCGCACCACATGAGCGTGATCCGCCCGTTCTCCCGCAGGTGCGCGATCGTCTCGGCGTTGCTGCCGGCGAAGTCCAGGTAGGCCACGGTGTGCGCGTCGACGACCGCCCACGAGCCACGCAGCCCCTTCGGGGACAGGTTGATGGTGCCGTCGCCCGACAGCGGCGCCGTGGCGGTGAAGAACAGGGGCTGGTCCTCGATGAAGCTGCGCAGCCGGCCCTCGATGCGCTCGTATGTCTTTCCCACCCCGGCATCATGGCCTGGTGACGGTCCCTGCGCTGCCCCGGGCGGTGCGGTGCTCAGGGCGTGGACGCGGCGATGCGTACGCGGTCGCTGGCGTCGTCGGAGAGGAACGACGCCAGCGACCGTCCCTCCTCGGTCACGGCGGCGCGTTCGGCCCGGGAGAGGCGGCGCAGCGGGGCGACGGTCACGGTGTCGGCCGCGACGCTCCAGGTGGCGGCGACCCGGCCGTCGACCAGGACGACGCGCTCGCCGGCGACCGACAGGCCACGGTGGGCGTCGTCGACGATGCGGCTGCGGTCGTCGTAGCCGAGCAGCGCGTTGTCGAACGCCGGCAGGAACCGCACCGGCGCGGGCGTGTCGGCGTCGGGGCGCGGCGCGTCGGGCAGGTCCCACAGCCGCCGCCCGCGCTCGTCGCGCAGGACGACCAGCTCCTCGCGGATCGCGGTCACCGCCGCCGGCAGGCCGGCGAGGCCGGACCAGGCGCGCAGGTCGGCCGTCGAGGCCGGACCGAAGGCGGCCAGGTAGCGCCGCACGAGCGCCTCGCCGACCGGGTCGCAGCCCGGCGGGGCCGGCGGGTCGATCTCGCGGCCCAGCCAGGAGGAGAGCAGCGCGTTGCGTACGCCCGCCGTCGTGCGCCACAGCCCGCGCGGCGGCAGCTGCACCACCGGGACGAGGGCGGCGAGCAGCATCTCGCCCAGCGCCCTCGGTCCCGGTGCCGGCCACCGGTCGGCGAGCGCCCGCGTGAGCCCGGTCATCGAGCGGGGCTCGCCGTCGGCCAGCACCTCCCGGCCCGCCGTGGCGAGCTCGTCGAGGTCCACGCCGGCGAGTTCGCGACGGTAGACCCCGAGTACCCGCTGGCGCAGCATGCCGTCGTGGCGGGCCCGCCACGCCAGTGCGTCGTCGGCGGTGACGAGGTGCACGGTGCGGCGCATGAGGTGGATCCGCACCACGCGCCGGCCGGTCAGCAGGTCCGACAGCGCCGTCGGGTCGAACCCGCGCACCCGGGACCAGAGCCCGACGAACGGCTCCTGTGGTTCCTGCGCCTGCAGGCCGCACAGGTGCGCGACGGCGTCGAGGACCGGCACGTCGGAGCGGTCGAGCAGCAGCTGCCGGGCCAGCGTGGCGCGGTTGAGCGCCCGGGCGTCCAGAACGGTCATCGGTGCACGTCTTCCCTGCGGGGCGGCGGAGGCGGGGTCGGGCGGGTCCCGGTCAGGTGGCCGGAACCCGCCGGGCGCTCAGGTGGCCCGCTGCCCGTCGAGGCTTTCGCGCAGGATGTCGGCGTGCCCGGCGTGCTGGGCGGTCTCGGCGATGACGTGCATCAGCACCCCCCGTACGCTGAGCACCCCCGTCACCTCGTGCCACGGCGCCGACGGCAGCGGGTGGGTCGCCGACAGGTCGGCGACGGCGGCGACGGTCTCCTCGGTGCGGGCGGCGACCTGCGCGTAGTGGTCGAGGATCCCGGCCAGGGTGTCGCCGGGCAGCATCCGGAAGCCGGCCTCGTGCTCGACGAGCCACTGCGGCACCTCGCGGGCCGTGCCGGCCGTGATGTCGGCCCAGGTGACCCCGTCGGGCAGGGCGAAGGACATGGCCGAGGTGCCCTCGACCACGAAGCGCAGCCACGATCGCTCCATGGCCGCGACGTGCTTGACCAGCCCGCCCAGGCACAGCGCGCTGGCCGTCGGGCGCTGGCCGAGCTGCTCGTCGGTGAGGCCGCGGACGGTGCCGGTCAGGGCGGATCGGGCGGTCGAGAGCGCGGCGAGCAGGTCGGCCCGCTCGGGGTCGAGGGTCGTCGGGGGCGTGGCGGTGGCGGTGTCGGTCACGGCGTTCGGGTCCTTCGTGTCGTCATCGGTGGGCACGTGACCTACGTTCGCAGCCGAAGCGGACAGGATGTGTCCGCTTCTGCGGGCACCATGGGGGAATGCCGAAAACTTCCGCACGCCTGCTGGCGTTGCTGTCGCTGCTGCAGGCACGCCGGGACTGGCCGGGAGGGCTGCTGGCCGCGCGGCTGGACGTGAGCGCGCGCACCGTACGGCGCGACGTCGAGCGGCTGCGCGAGCTCGGCTACCCCATTGCGGCCGTCAAGGGACCCGACGGTGGCTACCGCCTCGCCGCCGGCGCGCAGCTGCCGCCGCTGCTGTTCGACGACGAGCAGGCCGTGGCCCTGGCCATCGCGTTGCAGAGCGCCACGACCGCCGGTGCCGGCATCGAGGAGGCCGCGGCGCGCGCACTGCACACGGTCCGGCAGGTCATGCCCGCCCGGCTGCGCCACCGCATCGACATCCTCCAGGTCACCGCCGTCGAGCGGTCCCCGACCCGGGCGGCCCGGCAGGTCGACAGCGGCGTGCTCATGGCGCTCGGCGCCGCCGTGCACGCCCGCGAGGTGCTGCGCTTCGACTACACCCCCGTGACCCCGCCGGAGGCCGACGGCGACGGTGGGCTGCCCGCGCCGCGCCGGGTGCAGCCGCACCACCTCGTCACGTGGGGCGGACGCTGGTACCTGGTGGCGTGGGACCTCGACCGCGTGGACTGGCGCACCTTCCGCGCCGACCGGATCAGCCCGCGTACCCCCACCGGGCCCCGGTTCACCCCACGTGAGCTGCCCGGGGGTGACGTGGCGACCTTCGTGACCAGCCGCTTCCAGGGCTCCGGGGGCGCCGACGGCTGGCCCTGCCGCGGGGAGGTGATCCTCGACCTGCCGGCCGCTGTGGTGTCCGGGTACCTGCACGACGCGCTAGTCGAGGAACTCGGCCCGCACCGCTGCCGGCTCGTCCTGGGTTCGTGGTCGTGGGTGGGGCTGGCCGCCTCCATCGGCCGCTTCGACGTCGACATCGAGGTCGTCGGCCCGGCCGAGCTCAGGGACGCCTTCGCGCGGCTGGCCCGCCGCTACACCGCCACCGCCCGTGGGTGACCGGAGATAGCTCAGCCGGTCGCGCGGGGGCCCAGGTGGGCCAGGGCGGCGGCGAGGTGGCTGACCTGCTCGGCGAGCTGGGCCGCCCGCCGCTGCGCCTCGTCGCGGTCGGTCTCGGCGGCGCGCAGCCGTACGGTCAACTCGGCAGCGCGGCCCTCGGCGGCGCTCGCGGCCTCGCGCGCGGCGGCCAGGTCGGCGCGCAGCGTGTCGTGCCGGCCGGTGAGCGCGGCCAGTTCCGTGCGGGCCTGCTCGGCGGTGGCCTCGGCGCGCCGCCTGGCGGCCTCGGCGTCCCGGTGCGTGGCTTCGGCGCGTTGCCGGGCCGCGTCGGCCTCGGCGGCGGCCGTGCGGGCGGCGTCGGCCTCGGCGCGGGCCTGACCGGCGCGCTCGCGGGCCTGCTCGGCCTCGGCGTGCAGGCGCTGCGCGCGGTCGAGGGCCTCGGTTGCGGCGCGGGTCGCCCGGTCGGCGTCGGCGCGGGCGGCGTCGCGTTCGCCGGTGAGTTCGGTGCCGCGGCGGCGTTCGGCGTCGATCTCGACGCGTAGCGCGCGCAGCTCGTGGCGGGCCGTGTCGCGGTCGCGTTCGGCCTGGGTGCGCAGGGCCTCCGCGGCGCTGGCCTGCTGACGGGCGTCGTCGCGGGCGGCCTCCGCCCGGTCGGCGCGTTCGACGGCGGCCGTGGCCCGCTCGCCGGCGCGCCGGGCCTCGTCGTGGGCGGCGTTGCGTTCGGCGGCGGCGGACCGGGCCTCCTCGCGGGCCCGGACGGCGGACGCGGCGGCGTCCTCGGCGTCGCGGCGGGCCTCGTCGCGTTCGGTCTGGGCCGCCGCGACCTGCGTCGCCGCGTCGGCGCGGGCCTGCGCGAGCTGGCGTTCCACCCCCACCGGGGACAACTCGGCGTGCAGGGCGTCGGCGAGGGTCTCCGCGACCTGCTCCAGCCGGTCGACCGCCTCCCAGGTGCGGGCCACCTGACCGGGCAGGCCGGGGGCGTTGCGGTGCCGCATCCGGCTGTTGCGCGAGGCGCGCTGGCAGGCGCCGTCGTTGTCGCGGCAGTAGCGGAACGGCCGGCCGGCGCCGACGCGCTGCGGCACCTGGCGTCCGCAGTGGGCGCAGGGGCG
>NZ_WAAS01000264.1:0-8678 GCF_008806585.1 Micromonospora sp. AMSO12t | reverse complement strand
CCACCCCCGAGGCCGCCGAAGCAGCACCCGGAAAGAGGACACGAGTGACTGCCGCCACATAAGATACGAACCGGTTCCGTATCGATAATCGCCCGCCTACGCTGACACCGCCGAATTACGAGTCTGGCCCGTATCGAAACGGGGTCCGGGGGGAGAACGCGAAGATGCCACCGCACGAGCACACGGGACACCCGAGGAGGTGGGCGATCCTCGGGGTGCTGGTGATCAGCCTGCTCGTGGTCGTCCTGGACAACACGATCCTCAACGTCGCGCTGCGGACCCTCGCCGACCCGGTGCACGGCCTCGGCGCGAGTCAGGCCGAGCTGGAGTGGTCGATCAACTCCTACACGCTGGTCTTCGCCGGCCTGCTGTTCACCTTCGGCGTGCTCGGTGACCGCGCCGGGCGTAAGCGCTTCCTGCTGATCGGCCTGGTGCTCTTCGGGCTGGCGTCGCTGCTGTCGGCGTACGCGCAGAGCCCCGCGCAACTCGTCGCGGCCCGCGCGCTGATGGGCGTGGGTGGCGCGGCCATCATGCCGGTCACGCTCTCGATCATCTCCAACGTCTTCGATCCCCGGGAGCGGGGCCGGGCGATCGGCGTCTGGGCCGGCGCGGTCGGTCTGGCCGTGGCCATCGGCCCGATCCTCGGCGGTGCGCTGCTGGAGCACTACTGGTGGGGCTCGGTCTTCCTGATCAACGTGCCGGTGGTGGTGCTCGGCGTGGTGCTGGTGGCGCTGCTCGTGCCGGAGTCGCGGGACCCGGATCCGGGCCGCGTCGACGTCGTCGGCGTGCTGCTGTCGGTGGTGGGGCTCGTCGCGTTGACCTACGGCATCATCGACGGCGGCGAACACGGCTTCGGCCGCCCGCTGGTCTGGGTCGCGATCCTCGGCGGTCTGGCGGTGCTGGCCTGGTTCGTCGCGTACGAGCGGCGCAGCGACCACCCGTCGCTGGACGTGCGGCTGTTCCGGGTGCCGCGCTTCGCCGCGCCGGTGGCCATCGTCGGGCTGATCTTCTTCGCCGCGATGGGCGTCATGTTCTTCACCTCGTTCTACCTGCAACTGGTGCGCGGCTACAGCCCGCTGGAGACCGGCCTGCTCTTCCTGCCCTTCGCGGCGGCCCAGCTCATCTTCGCCCCGGCCAGCGCGGCGATGGTCCGCCGGTACGGCGGCAAGGCCGTCGCGGCGGTCGGGCTGGCGCTGACCGTGGTCGCGCTCGGCGCGTTCGCGTTCGTCGACGCGACCACCCCGATCTGGGTGGTGCTTGTCGTCTTCTTCCTCCAGGGCACCGGGATGGCCAACATCATGCCGCCGGCCACGGAGTCCATCATGTCCGCGCTGCCCCGGGAGAAGGCCGGCGTCGGCTCGGCGGTCAGCAACACGGTCCGGCAGGTGGCCGGCGCGCTCGGCGTGGCGGTGCTCGGGTCGGTGCTCTCCGCGGTCTACCGCGCCGACGTCGACCCCGCCCTGCGGGACCTGCCCGCCGGGGCGCGCGAGGCGGCCGGCGAGTCCATCTCCGGCGCGTACGCCGCAGCGGGTCAGCTCGGGCCGGCGGCGCCGCAGCTGATCGCGGTCGCCGACGACGCCTTCCTGGCCGCGATGCACTGGGCGGCGGGTCTCGCCGCCGCGATCGCCGCGCTCGGCATCCTCGTGGTGCTGCGCTGGATGCCCGGCCGCTCCGCCGAGGCGGCGGGGAGGCCGGCACCGGTGGGGGAACCCGAGTTGGCCGGGACCGCCTAGCTTCGGGAACAATGTCCGACATGACTTCCACCGCCGACGCTCCTCGGCCGCCCGGGCGGCCGAGGAGCGTCCGCGCGGACGAGGCGATCGTCGAGGCCGCCCTCGACCTGCTCGCCGACGGCAGCACGATCGAGGCGATCTCGATCGAGGCGATCGCCGCCCGCGCCGGGGTCGGCAAGGCCACCATCTACCGTCGCTGGCCGGGCAAGGACGCGCTGCTGCGCGACGCCCTGCGTACGCTCAAGGGCACCCCGCCGGAGCCCGCCGGCCAATCGGTCCGTGACGACCTGATCCTGCTGGTCGGCGCGGTCGGCAACCACATCGACCCGCGGGCGGCGCGGATCATGCCCTGCCTGGTGCCGGAGGTCAACCGCAGCCCCGAGCAGTACCAGCTCTACCAGAACATCATCGAGCCGCGGCGGGAGATGATGCGCGAGGTGCTGCGGCGCGGGATGCGCTCCGGCGAGCTGCGCGCGGATCTCGACGTCGAGGTGGTCATGGCGATGCTGACCGGCCCGATGCTGGTGCAGCGCGTCATGCGCTGGCACCCCGACCTCGACGAGGCGACCTTGCCGCAGCGCATCGTCGACGGCGTCCTGGACGGCATCCGCGCCCGCTGACCGTGAGGCCGGCGGTCAGGGCGGCGGGGGCTCGGACGGCCGTCAGGCGGCGGGCGTACGCAGGCGGTGCAGGCGCAGGGCCAGCTGCACCTCCAGCGCCCGCTCCGGCTTCTGCCAGTCCGCGCCGAGCAGCTGCCCGACCCGCTCCAGCCGCTGGGTGACCGTGTTGACGTGCACGTGCAGCAGCTCGGCGGCCCGGGCGAGGCTGCCGCCCACCCCGAAGTACGCCTCCAGGGTCCGCACCAGCGCGGTGCCCCGCCGGGCGTCGTAGTCGACGACCGGCCCGACGGTGGCGGTCAGGAACCGGTTGACGTCCTTGTCGCCCCCGTCGCCGACCGCGCCCAGCAGCAGCCCGACGAAGCCCAGCTCCGCCGTGCTCGCCCCCTGCCCCGAGCGGCCCAACGCACCCAGCGCGGTCAGGCACCGCTCCGCCTCGGCGAACGTCGCGGCCAGCGACGCCGGCCCCGTCGACGGGCCGCTCGACCCGGCGGTCACCGGCCGGCCGGTCACCCGGGACAGGTCCCGGGCCACCGCCCGGGCGCTGCCGCCCGCGTCCTGCCCGGGCAGCATCAGCACCACCCGTCCGTCGCGGGCGGCGGCCAGCCCGCCCCGGGTCGAGGCGTACGTGGTGGCCCAGGAGAGCACCCGCTGCCGGGCCGAGCCGGTGGCGGCGATGGCGTCGTCGCCGACCGCCACGAGCACGTGCGGGGCATCCAGGTCCACCCCGAGCCGGCGGGCCCGGCTGCGCAGCGCGTCCGTGTCCCGCAGCGGCCGGGCGATCAGGTCGTCGAGCAGCTCGCCCCGGACCCGCCCCTCCGCCTCGGCGACGGTACGCCGGAACAGCAGCAGCAGCGCCGTCACCAGCGACGCCCGCTCCAGGATCCGCTGGTCGGCGTCGACCAGCTCGTCGTCGGGGCGCAGCACCAGCGCGCCCATGTTCTCCGCCCCGGCCACCACGGCGGCGTACCAGAGTCGGCCCCGGCGCACGCTGCGGCCCTCCGTACGCGACGCGGCCACCGCCTCCACCATGTCCGCCCGGTCCGGCTCCTCGATCTCGCCGACCCGGGCCAGCAGCCGGCCCTCCGCGTCGAGCGCCAGCAGCGCCCCGCCGAGCACGTCGGTGACCGCCGCGGCGACGTCCTCCACGCCGCCGCCGCGCAGCACCAGCGCGGTCATCCGGTCGTGCGCCGCCGCGGCCCGCTCGACAGAGCTGCTGTGCGCCCGGATGGTGGTGTTGGCCGTCGACAGCTCCTCCAGCGCCGCCTGCGTCTCCGCGAGCAGCCGCGCGGTGTCGATCGCCACCGCCGCGTGCGCGGCGAGGGAGACCAGCAGCGCCACCTCCTCCCGGACGAACGGCCGGGCCGAGCGGTTGGCCGCGTAGAGCACCCCGATCGAGGTCGAGCCGAGCCGCAGCGGCACCCCGAGGATGGCCACCAGGCCCTCCTCGCCCACGCCGGCGTCGATCTCGCCGGTGTGGTGGAAGCGGTCGTCCTCCGGGTAGTTCGCGGTGACGTACGGGGCGCCGGACTGGGCCACCAGGCCACCGAGGCCCGCGCCCATCGGCAGGCGCAGCTGCTGGAAGCGGGCGGAAACCGAACCGTCGGTGACCCGCATGTACGTGTCGCCGCGCTCCTCGTCGTCGAGGGTCATGTAGGCCACGTCCGCGCCGAGCAGGTTGCGCGCCCGGTGCACGATCGCGCGCAGCACGTCGTCCAGGTCGCGCAGCCCGGCCAGGTCGCTGACCGTGTCGTACAGCCCGGAGAGCTCGACCTCCCGGCGGCGGCGGCGTTCCAGCAGCGCGCGGACCCGCAGCGCCACCGTCTTGGCCTGCTCCAGCTCGGCGAGCCGCGCGGGCGGCAGCCCGGCGGCGCGCGCGGCGATGAGCGGCCCCTCGAACTCCACCGCGGCGGCCTCGCGGGCGAGCAGTTCCAGGAACTCCACCGGTGACGACATGACCGACATTGTGCGGCTTGCCACTAGTTCGCCGTCCAGCCCCCGTCGAGCGCGATGGACGCGCCCGTGATGAACGCCGCCGGCGGCGAGCAGAGGTAGGCCACGAGTTCGGACACCTCCTCCGGCTCGATCAGCCGCTTGATCGCCGCCCGCGCCAACATGATCTTCTCGACCACCTCGCTCTCGGGGATGCCGTGGCTGGCGGCCTGGTCGGCGATCTGGCTCTCCACCAGCGCGGTGCGCACGTACGCCGGGTTGATGCAGTTGGCGGTCACGCCGTGCGGGGCGCCCTCCAGCGCGACCACCTTCGACAGCCCCTCCAGCGCGTGCTTGGCGGAGACGTACGCCGACTTGTACGGCGAGGCGCGCAGCCCGTGCACCGAGGAGATGTTCACGATCCGCCCCCAGCCCCTGGCGTACATGTGCGGCAGCGCCCGGCGGATGATCAGGAACGGCGCCTCGACCATCACCCGGTGCAGGTGGGCGAAGCGCTCCGCAGGAAACTCCTGCACCGGCGCCACGTGCTGCAGGCCCGCGTTGTTCACCACGATGTCCACGTCGGCGTCGAGGCGGTCCACCGCGTCCGGGTCGGCCAGGTCCACGCCCTCGGCCCGCCCGCCGGCCTCCGCCGCCACCGCCTTGGCCGCCTCGATGTTGCGGTCCACCACCAGGACCTTGGCGCCAGCGGCGCCCAGCCGCAGGGCGCAGGCCCGGCCGATGCCGCTCCCGCCCCCGGTCACCAGGGCGGTACGACCAGCGAGGTCGACGTGTACGACGTGGGGGACCGCCACGGGTTCTGCCGTCATGGCGCATGAAGTTACGAGCTGTGTGTCCGGGCGCACATGGGCCGGCGACACATACTCATCGCCCGGCATGTGTGGCCGCCGCGCGCCCCGGCGGCGTGTCGGCGCGCCCGGCGTGTCCCCGGCGGCGGGGTGTCGCCCGGCTCGGTAGGGTGTCGAACACACGTACTGCTGGCGGCTGGGCTCTCGTTGGCGGCTGGGGGAGGAGGCGGCGTGCGGGTGCTGGGCGTCGACCCGGGGCTGACCCGGTGCGGGGTCGGCGTGGTCGAGGGTGTGCCGGGGCGCCCCTGCACGCTGATCGCCTACTACGTCGTCCACACCGATCCGGACGACGATCTGGCGCTGCGCCTGCTGCACCTGGACCGTTCGCTCACCGATCTGGTCGCCGAGCACCGGCCCGACAGCGTCGCCGTCGAGCGGGTCTTCAGCCAGCACAACGTCCGCACCGTGATGGGCACCGCCCAGGCCAGCGGGATCGCCGTGCTCGCCGGCGCCCGCGCCGGGCTGCCCGTGCAGACCTACACGCCCAGTGAGGTGAAGGCGGCCGTGACCGGTTCCGGCCAGGCCGACAAGGCGCAGATGACCGCGATGGTCACCCGGCTGCTGCGGCTGGCCGAGCCGCCGAGGCCGGCGGACGCCGCCGACGCCCTGGCCCTGGCCATCTGTCACGTGTGGCGCGGCGGGACGCGTTCCAAGCTGGCCGCCGCGGCCGACCGGGTACGACGAGGAGGAGCCAGATGATCGCCAGCGTGCGCGGGGTGGTGACCGCGACCGGTCCGGATCACGCCGTGGTGGAGGTCGGCGGGGTGGGCCTGGCGGTGCAGTGCGCCCCGGGCACCCTCGCCGACCTGCGCATCGGCCAGCCCGCCCGGCTGGCCACCAGCCTGGTCGTCCGGGAGGATTCGCTCACCCTCTACGGCTTCGCCGACGACGACGCCAAGCAGTTGTTCGAGCTGCTCCAGACCGCCAGCGGCGTGGGCCCCCGGCTGGCCCAGGCGGTGCTCGCCGTGCACACCCCCGACGCGGTGCGCAAGGCGATCGCCAACGCCGACACCGCCGCGCTGACCCGGGTGCCCGGCATCGGCAAGAAGGGCGCGGAGCGCCTGGTCCTGGAGCTGCGCGACCGCGTCGGCCCGGTGCCGGTCGGCGCCGACGGCGCGGCCGGGGTCACCGGCGGCGCCTGGCCCGAGCAGGTCCGGCAGGCGCTGGTCGGGCTCGGCTGGACGGCCGGGCAGGCCGACCAGGCGGTGGCCGCCGTCGCGGAGACCATCGACGGTGACGTGCCGCCGGTGCCGGTCCTGCTCAAGCAGGCCATCCGGCTGCTGGGCCGCACCCGGTGACGGGCTCCGACGGCGGGCTGGTCTCCGCCTACGTGCACGATGCCGACCTCGACGCGGAGGCCACGGTCCGGCCGAAGCGGCTGGAGGAGTTCATCGCCCAGCACCGGGTCCGCGACCAGCTCGACCTGCTGCTCCAGGGCGCGATGCGGCGCGGCTCCCCGCCCGACCACATCCTCCTGTCGGGCCCGCCCGGCTTGGGTAAGACGACCCTGGCCAACATCGTCGCCGCCGAGCTGGGCTCGGGCATCCGGGTGACCAGCGGCCCGGCGATCGAGCGCTCCGGCGACCTGGCGGCGATCCTGACCAGCCTCGCCGAGGGCGACGTGCTCTTCATCGACGAGATCCACCGGATCGCCAAGCCGGCCGAGGAGTTGCTCTACAGCGCGATGGAGGACTTCCGGGTCGACGTGATCGTCGGCAAGGGTCCGGGCGCGACGGCGATCCCCCTGGACGTCGAGCCGTTCACCCTGGTCGGCGCGACCACCCGCTCCGGCCTGCTCACCGGGCCGATGCGCGACCGGTTCGGCTTCGTCGCGCACCTCGACTTCTACTCGCCGGCCGACCTGGAGGTGCTGCTGCGCCGTTCGGCCCGGATCCTCGGCGTGCCGATCACCGACGACGGCGCCGCCGAGGTCGCCGGCCGCTCCCGGGGCACGCCCCGCATCGCCAACCGGCTGCTGCGCCGGGTCCGCGACTTCGCCGAGGTCCGGGCCGACGGGGTGGTCACCCTGGAGACCGCCCGGGCCGCCCTCAAGGTGTACGACGTCGACGCACTGGGCCTGGACCGGCTGGACCGGGCGGTGCTGACCGCGCTCGTCGACTCGTTCCGGGGCGGGCCGGTCGGCCTGTCCACGCTGGCCGTGGCCGTGGGTGAGCAGCCGGACACGGTGGAGGAGGTCTGCGAGCCGTTCCTGGTCCGGGCCGGCCTGCTGGCCCGTACGCCGCGCGGCCGGGTCGCCACGGAGGCCGCCTGGCGGCATCTGGGCCGTACGCCGCCGAATGGTACATTTGGCGCGAATGCTCCTGTGACGCCCGATCTGTTCTCGACGGATGCCGATCAGCCGTGATGTGAACGTGATCTGTGCCGCATTCGGCGTTCCCAGGTGCAGGGATTAGACTCGCGCCGGTCTGTACAGGACGTGAGAATCCGCTTCCGCTCCGGCGCGCCCGCGCCGGGCCGGGGGCCAATGGGAAGGTCTTTCACCGTGCTTTACGCAGCAGAGGGCGGCGGGGGTGCCGGCAGCCTGACGCCGATCCTCATGATCGCTCTGCTCTTCGGCGTCATGTACTTCATGATGATCCGCCCCCAGCAGAAGCGCCGCCGTGAGGCGGAGTCCATGCAGTCCGCCCTCGCGCCCGGCGACGAGGTGGTCACCATCGGTGGCCTCTACGGCACGGTCACCGGCGTGGACGACGACACCGTCCTGCTCGAGGTCGCGCCCGGTGTGCAGACCCGCTACGCCCGTCCGGCCATCGCCCGGGTCGTCAGCCAGGCGGAGCGCCCGGCCGACGAGCCGGTCGCCGAGGACGCGGACGTCGTCAAGGAGTGACGGTCGCTCCCGCCCCGCGCGGGGTGGTGGTCGCCGGACTCCGGTGACGACTTTCCCCGACGGGGCAGCGGAGGCGACGTGAAAACTGGATAGTTGGGCCCGACGCCGGAAGTCGGCTCGTCCCGTTCCGCCCGGCGCCCCCGCGCCGAGCCCGGAGCCGGATGCCGCCCTCCGACGCCGGCCCGTCGGACCCGCCGGCCGGACCGGCCGACACCCGCCGCACCAGCGGCGCGACCGTACAGGGAGACAGGACAGCCGTGGCACCACCTCAGGGACAGATGCGGCCCGGACGGCAACTGGCCGTGCTCGGGCTCATCTTCGTCGTCCTCTATCTTTTGGTGTTCTTCGCGGGCGGCGCCAGCGGCGGCTTGAAGGACAGGCTCGAGCCCAAGCTCGGCCTGGACCTCGTCGGCGGCACCCGGCTGACGCTGGAGGCGACCAACAGCATCGGTGGCCAGGCCCCGACGGCGGAGAACCTCGAAGAGGCCCGCCAGATCATCGAGAGCCGCGTCAACGCCTTCGGCGTCGCCGAGGCTGAGGTGGTCACCGAGGGCAACCGCAACATCGTGATCTCCCTGCCCGGTGAGAACCGCGACCTGACCGAGGTGGGCAGCGCCGCCGAGCTGCGCTTCCGCAAGGTGCTCAAGGCCGCCGCTGGGCGACGCGGTCGCCTTCGGCG
>NZ_WAAS01000263.1:0-8701 GCF_008806585.1 Micromonospora sp. AMSO12t | reverse complement strand
GTGTGGGCGGGGTTGTGCCTCGTGGGGCGGCCGGGCGGAGTGCGCTGGCTCGGGAAGTTTGACCGGGCGTTTGGCGGGGACCTGCTGCGCGACGCTTCTGCACCTTCTTCCGCGCCGTGCGGCGGCTCGGGGACGCGGCGGTCCGGGCTCAACGGCTGCCGAGCGAAGGATTGACGGGCGGCGACTCCGGGCATACAGCGCGGTGATGATGAAAGGAGGACAGCATGGCTGACGTGGCGAACGCCCGCACATCCCGTACCGGGAGCGAGCCGTCCACCGCCGAGCTGGTGCAGCGGGCCACGGAGCAGGTCTCCCGCCTGGTCCGGGACGAACTGGCCCTGGCCCGGGCGGAGCTGACCCAGAAGGGCAAGCACGCCGGTATCGGCATCGGTCTCTTCGGCGGCGGCGGGGCGCTGGCGCTCTACGGCCTGGGTGCCCTGGTCGCCACCGCGATCCTGCTGCTCGACCTGGTGCTTCCGGCCTGGGCGGCGGCCCTGATCGTCGCGGTGGTGCTCTTCGCGATGGCCGGGGTCCTGGCCCTGGTGGGCAAGAAGCAGGTCAGCCAGGCGGTCCCGCCGGTGCCGCAGGCCGCGGTCCGTAGCGTCCGGGCGGACGTGGACACGGTCGCCGCCGCCGTGAAGGACAGGGGACGGGCATGACTACGGGCAACGGCCGGGGCACCGGCGACACCGAGGCGCTGCGGGAGGAGATCCGGCGGACCCGGGTCGAGCTGGGGGAGACGATGGAGGCGTTGGCGGCCAAGGCCGACGTCAAGGCGCGGCTGAGGTCCTCCGCCGACCAGGCGAAGGAGCGGATGCGGGACCAGACGGCGCAGACCGTGGCCCGGGTGCGCGGGCAGGCGGCGCAGAAGGCGCAGCTCGCGCGGGAGCAGGCGCAGGAGAAGGGTGCCGTCGTACGGCGTAACCCGACGCCGTTCGTCGCCCTCGCGGCGGGCGCGGTGGCGGCCTTGATCGTGTTGGTGATCGTACGGGGGAGGCAGCGGTGAGCAGGGGTATCGGAAAGGCCGCGTACAAGCCGGTCGGCGTATTGATGGGCATCGCCGCCGGTACGGTCGCTGGCGCGATCTTCCGGCAGGTGTGGAAGATGACGGCGGGCGACGGCGAGGCGCCCAGCGCCACCGACGAGGACCGCGGCTGGGGCGAGATCCTGGCGGCGGCGGCGTTGCAGGGAGCGATCTTCGCGGTCGTCCGGGCCGCCGTCGACCGGGGTGGCGCGGTGGGCGTACGCCGGTTCACCGGAAGCTGGCCGGACTGACCCGAC
This sequence comes from Micromonospora sp. AMSO12t, assembly GCF_008806585.1. Lineage (NCBI taxonomy): Bacteria > Bacillati > Actinomycetota > Actinomycetes > Micromonosporales > Micromonosporaceae > Micromonospora > Micromonospora sp. AMSO12t. The sequence goes on along the minus strand of NZ_WAAS01000263.1, from coordinate 7,420 downwards.
GACGACGAAAAGGACCCCCGTGCCGGCGCGCTGGTGCGGGGGTCTTTTCGCGCGGGTGCAAGGGCCCACCCAGGGGATCTTCGGCACCCGTCAGGTCACATGTCGAAGAATTTCGTCCGGTACTCTGTGCAGAGTTTTCGCTACGTGGTTTGCTGTTCCACGCTGTTGAGAGATGGCGTGGGTTGAGCGAAGTCTCCTTCGTGGGGGCCGCCTCAGGCACCGCTGCTCGAAAACGGCCAATCGGCCGCACGGCGTGCTCGGCCGCCAGTTTTAGAAGGAGATACACATGGCGCAGGGAACCGTGAAGTGGTTCAACGCAGACAAGGGCTTCGGCTTCATCACCGTCGACGGCGGGGGTGCTGACGTGTTCGTCCACTTCTCGGCCATCCAGACCAGCGGCTACCGCACGCTGGAGGAGAACCAGCGGGTGGAGTTCGAGATCGCCCAGGGTCAGAAGGGTCCGCAGGCCGAGCAGGTCCGCCCCATCTGAGCAGTGCCGGTCGGCAGCCGCCGGCCAATGCTGTGATCCGGCGCCCGGAGCACAGCGAAGCCCCGTATCCCGCCCGGGATGCGGGGCTTTCCGCGTTCACGGGGCCCGCCACCGCGGCCGGTACGCGAGCTGTCCGCGCCCGGCCTGTCGCTCGCCAACCTGGCCGCCCACCTGGAGGGGGAGCCGAGACGGCGGCGAGCGGCGGACGGCGCTCAGCGTCGCTTGCGGGCGTGCAGCCCGAACCAGAGCGCGACCAGCCCGGCCAGGACGACGACGGGCCCCAGTACGGCCCAGATCCGCTGGTCGGTCATCACGCTGCCCTCGACGTAGCCGAGGCCCTGCACCGTCCACACCGCACCGCCGACCACGGCGAGCAGGCCGAGGGTGAGCGGCAGCCAGCCCTTCATCGCGATTTCCCTCCGTCGATCCCTGTCCGGGCCGCCCGGCTCACCACCGGTCGTGCACCCGCGGACGGACCAGTTCGTCGTAGACCTCCGCCACCGCCGCCAGCTCCAGTCCGGAGAGCGGGGCCTGGCCGGCCACGGCGGCGTTGCCCCGGGCCTGGGTGGCGTCGCGGGCGCCGGGGATGACCACGGTGACGCCGGGCTGGTCGACGACCCAGCGCAGCGCGAACTGGGCCATCGTGCGCCCGTCGCCGACCAGCGGCGCCAGCCGGCGCACGGCGGCCAGGCCCAGCGCGAAGTCGACACCGGAGAAGGTCTCGCCCACGTCGAACGCCTCGCCGTGCCGGTTGTAGGTGCGGTGGTCGTCGGCGGCGAAGGTGGTGTGTTCGTCGTACCGGCCGGAGAGCAGCCCGCTGGCCAGCGGGACGCGGGCGACGACGCCGACCCCGGCGGCGGCAGCGGCCGGGAGCACCCGGTCGAGGGGCTTGTGCCGCAGCGCGTTGAGGATGATCTGGACGCTGGCCACCCCCGGCCGGGCGATGGCGGTCAGCGCCTGCTCGCAGGTCTCCACGCTCACCCCGTAGCCGGCGACGCGTTCCTCGGCGACCAGGGTGTCCAGCGCGTCGAAGACGGCGTCGTCGGCGAAGACGGCGGTGGGCGGGCAGTGCAGCTGCACCAGGTCGAGGGTGTCCGTGCCGAGGTTGCGCCGGGACCGGTCGGTCCACTCGCGGAAGTGCGCCAGGGTGTACGCCTCGGGCGTCTGCGCGACGCGGCGGCCCATCTTCGTGGCCACGGTCAGCCCGGCGTCGGGCCGGCTGCGCAGGAACCGCCCGATGAGCTGCTCGCTGCGCCCGTCGCCGTAGACGTCCGCCGTGTCGAGGAAGGTGACCCCCGACTCGACGGCGGCGGTCAGCACGGCGGTGGCGTCGGCCTCGCTGACCGTGCCCCAGTCCGCGCCGAGCTGCCAGGCGCCCAGCCCGATCACCCCGACGCGCCGCCCCAGCCGGGGGAAGGTGCGCTGCTCCATGGGACTGAGCCTAGTGATCGGCTTGTCCGGTCGCGCGGCGGGCCGTACGGTTAACAAGACGGACGTACGGTTTGGGAGGTAGCGATGTGGGATCCGACGACGTACCTGCGCTACGGCGACGAGCGCTCCCGGCCCTTCCACGACCTGCTCGCCCGGGTCCCCGCCGAGCGCCCGCGCGCGGTGGTCGACCTCGGCTGTGGCCCGGGCAACCTGACCGCCACCCTCGCCGCGCGGTGGCCGGACAGCCGGGTCGCCGGCCTCGACTCCTCACCGGAGATGATCGCGGAGGCCGCCGCCACCGCTGCCGCCACCGCCGGGGTCTCCTTCGCCGTCGGCGACGTCCGGCACTGGTACCCGGAACCCGACGTGGACGTCGTGGTCAGCAACGCCGTGCTCCAGTGGGTGCCCGGCCACCGGGAGCTGCTCACCCGCTGGGCCCGGGAACTGCCCGTCGGCGCCTGGCTGGCCGTGCAGGTGCCGGGCAACTTCGACGCGCCCTCGCACCGGGCGCTGCGCGAGGTCGCCGACCGGCCGGCGTGGCGTGCCGACGTCGCCCCGCTGCTGCGCCGGCCCCCGGCCGACGACAGCGCCGTCGGCTACGCCGAGCTGCTGACCGCTGCCGGCTGCGCGGTGGACGCCTGGGAGACTACCTACGTGCACCTGCTGCCGGCCCGCGTCGACGCGGACCATCCCGTGCTGAGCTGGCTGGAGGGGACCGCGCTCCGGCCGGTCCGCGCGGCCCTGGACGCCGTCGGCTGGGCCGACTTCCGGGCCGAGCTGGGCGTCCGACTCGCCGAGGCGTACCCCGTGCGGCACGCTCAGGTGCACTTCCCGTTCCGCCGCGTCTTCTTCGTCGCCCGCACCGGCGCCCGCGCAGAGGAGAACCAGTGACCGACCTGCAAACCTTCATCGCCGGACTGCCCAAGGTGGAGCTGCACGTGCACCACGTCGGCTCCGCCTCGCCCCGGATCGTCGCCGAGCTGGCCGCCCGCCACGAGGGCCGCAGCCCCGTGCCCGCCGACCCGGCCGCGCTCGCCGACTACTTCGCCTTCCGCGACTTCGCGCACTTCATCGAGGTCTACCTGAGCGTCGTGGACCTCATCCGCGACCCCGAGGACGTCTGGCTGCTCACCCACGAGGTCGCCCGCGAGCTGGCCCGCCAGCAGGTCCGCTACGCCGAGCTGACCGTCACGCCCTACTCGCACGTGCACCGGGGGATCCCCGCGCCCGCCTTCTGCGAGGCGATCGAGGACGCCCGCAAGCGGGCCGAGGCGGACTTCGGCATCGAGCTGCGCTGGTGCTTCGACATCCCCGGCGAGGCCGGCCTGGCGGCGGCCGAGGAGACGCTGCGCATCTCGCTGGAGGAGCGCCCGGACGGGCTGATCAGCTTCGGCCTCGGCGGCCCCGAGATCGGGGTGCCCCGGCCGCAGTTCAAGCCGTACTTCGACCGGGCCCGGGCGGCCGGGCTGCGCTCGGTGCCGCACGCCGGCGAGACCACCGGCCCGCAGACGGTCTGGGACGCGCTGCGCGACCTCGGCGCGGAGCGGATCGGGCACGGCATCTCCGCCGCGCGGGACCCGGAGCTGCTGGCCTATCTCGCCGAGCACCGCATCGGCATGGAGGTCTGCCCGACGTCCAACGTGCGTACCCGCGCGGTCGCCAGCATCGAGGAGCACCCGCTGCGGCAGTTGGTCGAGGCCGGCCTGCTGGTCACCATCAACTCCGACGACCCGCCGATGTTCGGCACCACCCTCGACGAGGAGTACGCCGTCGCGGCCCGGCTGCTCGACGTGGGCCCGGAGGGGCTGGCGGCGCTGGCCCGCGACGCGGTGACCGCCTCGTTCCTGGACCCGGCCGGCAAGCGGCGGATCACCGCCGAGATCGACGCCCACCTGGCCGCCGCCACCGGCTGAACGCGGAGAGGGGGCGGCGCGCGGCGGGAGGAGGTGTGGGGGGACCGAGTCTCCCGCCGCGCGCCCGGCTCCACCGGCCGGTGGGGTGCCCCGAGGCATTGACCGGTGGAACTGATGGGTTCGGATTCGATCCTGTCAGCGCCGGCCCGCTCCGGCACCACGGTTAACCGCGATCTAAGGAAGACTTGCGCCGCCCCACAACCGGCCGCCGGACCGGGGCCGCCCGGCCGGGCTGCGGCTCAGTCGTCGGTGGGCCGCTGGCGGGGCCAGCGGCGGCTGCCGGTCTTCTGCTCCCGGGCCATCCGGCCGACCAGGCCGAACCGGCTGACCTGCCGGGGCGTCGCCTCCGGGTCGGCGAGCAGCATCACCACGCTCGCCCCGCCCAGCCGGGCCCGGTCGATGCTGACCGAGCCGTTCGCCTGCAACGCCACCCGCTTGGCGATGTCCAGCCCCAGCCCGGTCGAGCCCTGGTCGCTGGTGCCCCGGCGCAGCGCCCGGTCCGGGTTGGCGATCCCCGGCCCGGCGTCGTCGATCCGGATGGCCACGTACCCGTCGCGGCGCGAGACCGCCACCTCGAACGCGGTGCCCTGCGGGGTGTACCGGAAGACGTTGCCGATCACCGCGTCCAGCGCGGCGGCCAGCTCGGCCCGGGGAACCGGGGCCGGGATGCGCAGCTGGGCGCCGCTGACCCGGTGCGGCCGGTTCTGGTCGCCGGCCAGGGCGGCCCAGAACACCATCCGGTCCCGCACCACCTCGCTGACGTCGCACATCGCCGGCCCGGCCTCGTGTGCGACCGCCTTGCGGGTGGTCTTGATCAGCACGTCGATCTCGCCCTCGAGGGTGACGATCGCCTGCCGGATCCGGCGGATGCCGCGCCGCCGGTCCAGTTCCGCCTCGCTGAACGAGCCCACGCTGGTGTCGTCGGACTCCAGCGCCTCCGCGTCGAGCCGCAGCACCGTCAGCGGGGTGCGCAGCCGGTGCGACAGGTCGGCGACCAGCTCCCGCTCGTCGGTGCGGGCGGCGTCGAGCCGGTCGGCCATCCGGTTGAAGGCGTGCCCGGCCTCGGCCAGCTCACGTGGGCCGCTCGGGTCGACGCGTACGCCCTGGTCGCCGTCGCCGATCGCGAGCGCCGCGCGGACCAGGCCCCGGGCCGAGTCGACCGCGCGGGCGGCGACCCGGTCCACCACCAGCACCGCCGCGCCCACCAGGGCGGCGGCCACCCCGAGCAGCAGCAGCCACCGACTGTTGCCGGTCAGCTCCGACTCGGGCACGAAGACCTCGACCACGGCCGTCGTGTCGCCGAGCACGACCGGGTCCAGCCGGAGCACGCCGCCCTCGACGTCGACGACCACGGAACGCCGCTCGGCCCGCGCGCGCTCGAGGCTCCCGGCGTCGGCCCGGCCCGCCGACTCGTCCACCCCGAGCCCGCGTACGACCGGCCGGGTGGCCGGGTCGTCGCCGCTGGCCGCCACGACGCGCTGCACCACGGCGGGGTCGGTGCTGACGGCGAGCGCGCCGGTCACCAGCGCGCTGCGCCGGGCGGCGTCCGCGATGGCCTCCTCGCGCGCCCGGTCGGCGAGACCGAGGGCGAGCGGGACGAGGAACGCGAGCGCCACCAGGGCGCACATGCCGGCCGTGAGCAGGGCCAGCGACGGCCTCAGTCCGGCGTCACCAGCCGGAAGCCGACCCCCCGCACGGTGCGCAGGTAGCGCGGCTTCGCCGCGGACTCGCCCATTTTGCGGCGCAGCCAGTACAGGTGAACGTCGATGGTCTGGTCCTCGCCGACCGATGGCTGCCGCCATACCTCCTCCAGAAGTTCCCGGCGGGACACTACCCGGCCCGGCCGCGCGGCGAGATAGGCCAGCAGGTCGAATTCCTTGCGGGTCAGCGCCAGCGGCTCGCCGTCGAGGTGGGCGCTGCGTTCGCCGACGTCCACCCGTAGCCCGCCGACGCTGTGCACGGCCGGCTGCACCGTCCGGCTGGCCCGCCCGGCCCGGCGCAGCACGGTGGTGATCCGCGCGTCGAGGTGCGCGCCGGTGAACGGCTTGACCATGTAGTCGTCGGCCCCGGCGCGCAGCAGCCGCACCACGGACTGCTCGTCGTCGCGGGCGGTGGCGATGATGATCGGCACGTCGGTGATGCCGCGCAGCATCCGCAGCGCGTCCGAGCCGTCGAGGTCGGGCAGCCCGAGGTCGAGCACCACGAGGTCGGGGGTCTCGGCCGCCACCCGGCGCAGCGCGTCCAGTGCCGTGCCGACGGCGTGCACGGCGTGCCCCCGGTCGGCGAGGGATCGCAGCATCGCGCCGCGTACGACGTGATCGTCTTCGACCAGGAGCACGGTGGCCACAGCAAGACCGTACCCGCGGTGGCAAGTCGATCGCGTTTGCGGCGCATGAGGCAACAGGGCAAGCTGGTACAACGATGTCCTTCACGCTCTTTCCCGACACTCGTCTCGCGCTCGCCCGGGACTCGCTCGCCGGCCTGTCGGTCGGCGACGCGCTCGGCTCACAGTTCTTCGTTCCCGGCCGGCACCCGGCCGACCTGGCCGCCGGGAAGCTGCCCCCGCCGCCGTGGCAGTGGACCGACGACACCGAGATGGCCTGCTCGGTGGTCGCCGCCCTCGCCGAGACCGGGCGGATCGCCCGGGACTCGCTCGCCGCCGCCTTCGCCGAGCGCTGCGAGCCCTACCGGGGGTACGGGCCGGGCGCGGTGACCATCCTGCGGCTGATCCGCACCGGTACGCCGTGGCCGGTGGCGGCCGCCTCGGCCTTCGACGGCCAGGGCTCCTGCGGCAACGGCGCGGCGATGCGGGTCGGCCCGCTGGGCGCGTGGTACGCCGACTCCACCGCGCGGGCGGCGGCGCAGGCCCGGGCGTCGGCGGAGGTGACCCACGCGCACCCGGAGGGCGTCGCCGGCGCGGTGGCGGTGGCGGTGGCCGCGTCGCTGGCCGCCCGCGCCCGCCTCGACGGCCACCGGCCCGCCCCTGAGCGGCTGCTGGCCGGCGTCACCGCCGCGCTGGACCCGGCCACGGAGGTGCACCGGGGCGTACGCCGGGCCGCCGGCCTGCTCGACCGCCCGGTCGCCGAGGCCGCCGACGTGCTCGGCAACGGCTCCCGGGTCACCGCCCAGGACACCGTCGCCTTCACCTGTTGGGTGGCCGCCGTGCACCTGGACGACTACCCGGCGGCGGTCCGCGCGTGCGTCGAGGCCGGCGGGGACGTCGACACCACCGCCGCCATCGTCGGGGCGGTGGTGGCCGCGCACACCGGCGTCGGCACGCCGGGCGGGGTGCCGACCGACTGGCTGGCCGCCCGCGAGCCCCTGCCGGACTGGGCCGGCTGACCGCCGCCCCGGTCCACGGCCTGACGCCCGTCCCGCTGCGCCTGGCCCGTCCCGCCGCGTCCCGCCTGTCCCGCGCGCCGTGCTCAGCGGGCGGCGACCGGCCTGCCTGGCGACTCCGCCCCGGCGGCGGCCGGTCCGGGCCCGGCCGGTTCGGTTCGGTTCGTCGGGTCCTCCCGCAGCACCGACAGGTCGACCGGCTCGGCCGGCTCGCGGCGGCGCCAGCGGCTGACCAGCCAGCCGATCG
>NZ_WAAS01000262.1:0-8709 GCF_008806585.1 Micromonospora sp. AMSO12t | reverse complement strand
GGGTCAGGCGACGAAGTGGGTCTTGCGGCGCTTGGTGACCACGTAGCCGCCGACGCCGGCGACGAGCAGCAGCCCGCCGATGCCGGCGATCAGGCCGGTGGACTCACCGGTGATCGGCAGCGTGCCGCCGCCACCGTCACCGTCACCGCCTCCGCTGCCGCCGCCGTTGCCGGCCGCGTTCACCAGGAGCTTGGCGGTGTCGTTGGCCGGCTTCAGGTCCTTGGAGAAGCCCCCGTCGCACTGGCACGGGATGTTGATGTCGACGGTGCCGGTCGCGTTGGCGACGACCTTGTCGATCCGGAGTCCGAACTCGAAGGTCTCCGCGTCGCCGGCCTTGAGGAGCGGCTGGGCGTAGCAGAAGTAGGTGCGGGCGCCCGGCTCGCCCGGCTCGCCCCGGTCCTCGCCCTTCACGGGCATGCACTCGTCGGGGGCGTCGACCGCGGTGGTGCCCTCGGGAATCGCGACCTCCATGTAGGTCACGGAGGACCCGCCGCGCTGGTAGTCGAGGGTGGCAGGACCGTTGTTGCGGAAACCTACGGTCGCGGTGACCCGCTCGCCCGCCTTCGCCGTCACCGAGTCGCCGACGGCTTCGAGGTCGGTGCCGTTCGTGCCGGTGGCGGTGACCTCCAGGCTCGACCAGTTGTTCTCCGGGTTGATGTCGACCTGGGACGAGCGGGCCCGGACGTTCGGAGCCGAAAGGCTCAGGGGCTCGCCGTCACCCGGCTTGCCGACGGAGACGCCGTTGTCGGTCAGGTACTTGCTGAAGTCCTCGAACTCGGCGACAGTCATCCAGTTGTAGTAGCCGTAGTCCCTACCCGGGGCGTAGGTGTCCGCGCCCAGCTGGTACGCCAGGGAACCCGAGTGGACGGCCCCCGGGGCCACGTCGGCCGAGAAGCGGCAGGTGCGGAGGTAGTCGCCCTCGTAGGTGCAGTTGCTGTGCCGCTTGTCGGCACGGATGGCGTGGTCGTTGTCGAAGACGGCGACCGCGCCCTTCGCGGTGGTCTGACCGGCGTTGCCGAGCACGATCGGCGCGGTGAACCGGCTGCCCGGTGCCACCGAGACCTCCGTCTCCGTGCCGCCGGCCAAGTCGACGCCCTCACCGATCCGGATCTGCGACGTGTGGCTCGTCGGCGCCAGGCCGTCGGCGCTCACCGTGACCTTGACCTTGCCGGCGTCACCGTCCTTCGCCTCCGCCGTGGGCACGACGGCCACGTTGAAGTAGCCGGAGGCCCAGTCGTACAGGTCGTGCTCGAAGAGGTCCGTGCACACCAGGACGCCCGCCTCCGGCGACGTGCACTCGGACTCGAACTCCGACTTGATCTGCACCTTGTCCGCGAAGTCGCGGTAGTCGAACCGGGCCGTCAGGCCGAACACGGTGACGGGCTCGGAGGCGAACATGAGGGGCGATTCGTACTTGCCCTCGGATCCCGCCGCGACGGTCAGGTCGCTGAAGTAGACGCCGAGCTCGACATCGGTGTCCTCGGCGGCGGCGGGGGAGGCGGAGGCGGCGACGAGCGCGCCTGCGACGCCCAGCCCGGCCAGCCAGCGCCGAGTGGAGTGCTTGAGCATGTGGGGGGTTCCTCCCGTGGGAATGCCAGGAGTGGCCAGCGGATCTTAAGGACTCCTTAAGAACCGCCGCTGCCCGGTCGGCCTCCGGCGGGCAAACATCGACCGAACGGCTGACCAGGATCGCCGCAACGTTCCGGCCGCCCGCATCCGTCATCAGGAGCAGGAGTCCGGGAGGTGCAGTGACGTACGAGGAGTTCGCCGACTCACGGCTGGCCGCGCTGCTGCGGTACGCGGTCATGCTGACCGGCGACCCGCACCAGGCGCAGGACCTGGTGCAGGACACCATGGTCCGGGTCCAGCTCAACTGGCGCCGGGTGGCCCGCGCCGACTCGCCCGAGCGCTACGTCCGCCGGATGCTGACCAACCAGTACGTCGACTGGCGGCGGGGTTCCTGGATGCGGCGGGTGCTGCTACGCGCCGAGCCCGACGACGCGGTGCCGGTGCGGGCCGACCACGCCCAGCACGCCGTCGACCGGGACCAGGTCTGGTCCTGGCTGTCCGGACTGCCGCGCCGGCAGCGGGCCACGCTGGTGCTGCGCTACTACGAGGACCTGCCCGACGCGGAGATCGCCGACATCCTCGGCTGCGCCGTCGGGACCGTCCGCTCGTCCATCTCCCGCGCCCTGGCCACGCTGCGCGCCGAACACGTGGAGGCCTGCTCATGATCGAGGACGAACTGCGGGCCGCCTTCGCCCGGCACGAGGCCCTGACCCCGCCCGCCGGCCCGCTGCGGTCCGCCATCGACCGGCTCGCGGCTGCCCGCCGCCGTCGCCGGCTGCGGCTCCGGGCCGGCGGTGCCGCGCTGGCCCTGCTCGGCGTGCTGGGCATCGGGGTGCCACAGCTCACGCCGGACCGGGTCGCCGAGGACGCCACCCTGCTCGCCGAGCCCGCCGGACCGGCACCGACGGGCGCGCTGAACATCCTGCTGCTCGGCGTGGACGGTACGGCGAAGGAGCCCACCCGGCTGGCGGACTCCGTACTGCTGGTGCACATACCGGCGGACCGCAGCCGGCCGTACCTCATCTCGCTGCCCCGCGACCTGGCGGTGCCGATTCCCGGTCGCGGGATCGACAAGCTCAACGCCGCCTTCCTGTACGGCGCCGGCAAGGGCCGGCCCGACCTGGGAGGCGGCTACCTGCTGACCCGCCAGGTGGTCGCCGACCTGACCGGCGTACGCGTGAACGCCGGCGCGGTGCTCACCTACCCGGTGCTGCGCCGGCTCACCGACGAGGTCGATGGCGTGGAGGTCTGCCTGCCGCGCGAGGTGCCATCCATGCACACGAAGCGGGTCTTCCCGAGCGGCTGCCAACGGCTCGACGGCGCCGCCTCGGTCGACCTGCTGCGGCAGCGGCGGGAACTGCCCGAGGGCGGGCTCGACCGGGACCGGCACGCGCAGCTCTTCGCCGCCGGGCTGATCCGGCGGGCCGGCGAGCAGGGGGTGCTGACCGACCCGGTCAGGCTCCTCGCCCTGGTCGGCACCGTCGGCGCGGAGCTGGTCGTGGGCAGTGACGGCTCGCCGCTGGTGGATCTGCTGAAGGTGCTTCCGGATCTGAGGTCCGTCGACCCGATCGGGCTCAGTCTTCCGGTCGGGCCGCCGGAGGGCCTCGGCTGGCGACTGTCACCGGACCCGGAGGAAGCCCCCGCGTTCCTGGCCGCGCTGCGGGAGGACCGGCTGGCGCAGTGGGTGGCGCAGCATCCGGAACGGGTCAACCGCATCCGCTGACGCGCGGGCCGGCCGTCACCGGGATCGTCCGGAGGCGGCCGGCCCGCGTACGACTCAGCGGTAGTCCTCCTCGTCGGGGGCGACCACCCGGGCCTGCTCCATCGCGTCCCAGTCGTCGACCTCCAGGCCACGGTGCGGCTCGGTGTCGGCGTCGCCGGGGTCGATCGCGGCGGCCTGCTCGATCGCGTCGGCCGGCTCCGCCTCCATGTCGCGTTCCTCGGGGCTGAGGTGGTCGCTGGGTGCGAAGTCCTCTTCGGGCTGACCCATATCAGTCCCTCCCGGGATCTCAGCGGACAGTTCCCCACACACCGTACGGGTTGCGCCCGCCCGCCGCTCGGAAGCCGAGTCGACCGAATCGACCCACCGGCCGCCGTTCCCGGTGCCAGGATGGGACGGTGGCTTCCTGATCCGGTCGGCGGCCGCCGCCGTCGCGCGGCCGCGTCCCGGGGTGCCGTCGTGCTGGCCGTGGCGACCTGGCTGATCGGTGTCTTCTGTGCCCGACAGGTGGGAGGGGCGGTGGGGCGGTGGCCAGGGACCGGGCGCGTACCGGGTCGGTTGTGCCGGCACCGGTCTTCTACGGGATACTGCCGACGGTGGACAGCGCGGTCCGGCGCACCCAGGGACAACAGCGGCCGGTGACGGCCGACAGCGGTAAGTAAGGAGCGTTCGACATGCCCATCGCTTCCCCCGAGACCTACGCGGAGATGCTGGACCGCGCCAAGGCCGGCCGGTACGCGTACCCCGCGATCAACGTGACGTCCTCGCAGACCCTGAACGCGGCGCTGAAGGGCTTCGCCGACGCGGAGAGCGACGGCATCATCCAGGTCTCGACCGGTGGCGCGGAGTACCTCTCCGGCTCCTCCGTCAAGGACATGGTCACCGGCGCGGTGGCGTTCGCCGCGTACGCGCACGAGGTGGCCAAGAAGTACCCGGTCAACATCGCCCTGCACACCGACCACTGCCCGCAGGAGAAGCTGGACAAGTTCGTCCGGCCCCTCATGCAGATCTCCAAGGAGCGGGTGGCCGCCGGCCAGGAGCCGCTGTTCCAGTCGCACATGTGGGACGGCTCGGCCGTGCCCGTGGCGGAGAACCTGGAGATCGCGGCCGAGCTGCTCGACCGGGCCGCCGAGGCCAAGATCGTCCTTGAGATCGAGGTCGGCGTGGTCGGCGGCGAGGAGGACGGCGTCGAGAACGCCATCAACGACAAGCTCTACACCACGGTCGAGGACGGCCTGGCCATGGTCGAGGCGCTCGGCCTGGGCGAGAAGGGCCGCTACATGGCGGCGCTGACCTTCGGCAACGTGCACGGCGTCTACAAGCCGGGCAACGTCAAGCTCCGCCCCGAGATCCTCAACCAGATCCAGGAGGCGGTCGGCGCCAAGTACGGCAAGGAGAAGCCGCTCAACCTGGTCTTCCACGGCGGGTCCGGCTCGCTGCTCTCGGAGATCCGCGAGGCGCTGGACTACGGCGTGGTGAAGATGAACATCGACACCGACACCCAGTACACCTTCACCCGGCCGGTCGCGGACCACATGTTCCGCAACTACGACGGCGTGCTCAAGGTGGACGGCGAGGTCGGCAGCAAGAAGCTGTACGACCCGCGGGTCTGGGGCAAGGCCGCCGAGGCCGGCATGGCCGCCCGGGTGGCGGAGGCCTGCGAGCACCTGCGCTCGACCGGCACCACGCTGGCCAAGTGACGCGCTGAGCGGCCTCCACTCAGCACAGTGACGCACTGACGCGTACCGCCGACGGCCGGCTCCCCACCCGGGGGGCCGGCCGTCGCTTCGGTCAGGAAGGGCACCTCGCACATCGGAATGCGACAGGAAGGTGCCCGTCCTAACCGGCGGTGAGCACCCGGACCGCCTCGTGGACGTCGTCCGTGAGGTGCACGGAGGACGACAGGTCGCCGAACGGCGAGGCGCCCAGCAGCGGCCGCAGCAGCGACTCCACCGGAAGCTCGTCCGTCCAGTACGCGCGGTCCAGGAAGACGTACGCGCCGCTGGCCCCGTCGGTGCCGTAGTAGGTCTTCGTTGCGGCCTGGAACACCTCCTGCACGGTGCCCGCCCTGCCGGGGGCGAAGACGATCCCGCCCCGGGCCAGCCGCAGGATGGTGTCCTCGCGGATGGCGTTGGAGAAGTACTTGGCGATCCGGCCGGCGAACAGGTTCGCCGGCTCGTGCCCGTACAGCCAGGTGGGGATGGCCAGCCCGCCGGCACGCGCCCAGTCCACGTCGCCGCCGGCCAGTGCGGCCGAGTCGGCGCGGGACGCGCTGCCGGCGTCGGCGGCCCGGGGCCGGGGCGCCACCACCGGCTGGCCGTAGCGCTCCCGGACCAGCAGCGCCGCCGCCGTGTAGCGGTCGTGGTCGGTGAAGTCCGGCGCCCCGGCCAGCAGGTCGATCGCGGCGTCCAGGTCCTCGACCGGCCGCAGCGCGAGGTGGGCGCCGAGGTTGGCGGCCTCCATCACCCCGGGGCCGCCGCCGGTCACCACCAGCCGGTCGGCCCGCGCCAGCTCCCAGCCCAGCACCGCCGCCATCCGGTACGGCGCGCTGCCGCGTGGCACCGCGTGCCCGCCCATGATGCCGACCACCGACTGCGGCCCGTGGGTGGCCAGCCAGGCGCGGGTGGCGTCGGCCAGCGCGTTGTCCACGCCGTGGTCGTGCAGCCGTTGACCGAGCGCCTCCCGGACGTCCGGCAGCGCCCCGCCGTGCGCCCGGAAGTGCTCGTAGACGCGGGTGTCGTACATCCCGGCGAACCCGCCCTCGGCGAAGCCGGCGGCCAGCTCCTCCGGGGTGTAGAGGTGGGACGGCTGGGTCGGGTAGGGCAGCCCGGAGAACGGCGGCACCACGTTCGCGCCGCGCCGGACCAGGTCGGCGCCGACCTCCCGGGAGGCGAAGCGGCAGCCCACGAAGAGGGTGCCGGTCACCTCGACGGCGGTGAGGTCGGGGACGGGATCGAGGTCGAGCCGTAGCCCCTGCACGGTCAGCCCGACGAGGCTGCCGGTGGTCAGCCGCCGGTCGAACTCGGCGCGGGTCTCGATCTCGTCGGTGCAGGTGTGCGGCTCGATGACGTCCGCGGGAGGTGGGGTCGGCACCCTGGCCATCCTGCCCCGCCGGGTCAACCGGCCAAACCTGGGAGCCCTCCGCGCTCCGGCGATCCTGCCGCCGGAGGCCGCCCGACCCGCGCGGCACCGCACCCGCGCTGGACCGACGGGAGCCCGGCGGCCGTGACCACCGGGCTTCCGCGGTACCGGGTCCTGGGGAGGCTCCCGACCAATAGTTGTAGTCGAAAGCATCTGCCCGGGGCATGGGCCGCAGGCGTGACCAACTCCTCAGCCGTTCAGCCAGTCGGCTCGCCCAACCCCCTCGCGCGCCCCTGGGCGAAGCGGGTTGAATGGGGCGATGCAGAACCTGTTGCCGGAACCACCGGCCACTCTCCTCCCCGCGCACGACGAGGCCGACGCCGCCCTGGCCGCCGCCGAGCAGGCCGGCAGCGACGAGGCGTACGCCCAGGTGGCGGCGCGCTTCCCGACCTACAGCGCCGGCTGGGGTGCGCTGGCCGCGCGGGCTTTCGCCGCCGGCCAGGTCATCCCGGCGTACGCCTACGCGCGCACCGGCTACCACCGGGGCCTGGACCAGCTGCGCCGCAGCGGCTGGAAGGGATTCGGTCCGGTGCCGTGGTCGCACGAGCCGAACCAGGGCTTCCTGCGCTGCCTCTACGTGCTGTCCCGGGCCGCCGACGAGATCGGCGAGGCGGACGAGGCGGCCCGCTGCGCCCAGTTCCTCCGCGACTGCGACCCGGCCGCCGCGGACGCGCTCGCGAGCAACTGACGTCCGAGCCGACGGCCGGCGCGGCGTCAGTCCCGCCGGCCGTCGGCTCGTCCGAACCCACCATCCCGCCGCGCCCGGCGAGGGCCTACAGCCCTTCCGCGACGGCGGCGGCGATCTTCAGCCAGGCGTCCCGGGCGGCCGCGGAGAGCCCCCCGTACCGGATCGGCTCGCCGGTGTCGATGAGCCGCTCGTACGGCGCGAGCAGCACCGCCCGGGTGCGCGCCGCGAAGTGCTCCTGGATCGCCGGCAGGTCGATCTCCTTGCGCGACGGCGGCATGGAGACCACGGTGACCGCCTGCCGTACCAGCCGCTGCCGGCCGCTCTGCTCCAGGTGGTCCAGCATCCGGGCGGCCGTCTCCGCCGAGTCGTTGCGGGCCGACATGGTGACCACCAACTGGTCGGTGGCGTCCATGGCGGCCTGCCAGTTCTGGGCCCGGACGTTGTTGCCCGTGTCCACGAAGATCAACTTGTAGAACCGGCTGACCACCTCGCGGATCTCGGCGAAGGCGGCGGCGGTGAGCATCTCGCCACCCGTGGCCGACTCGTCCGAGGCGAGGACGTCGAACATCCCCTCGCCCTGCGAGCGGACGTACTGCGACAGGTCGCCCACCCGCCCGTGCGCGCCCTGGAACTGGCCCAGGTCCCGCAGCATGTCCCGCACCGTACGGGAGTGGAAGTCCTGCTGGGCGCGCATCCCGAGGGTGCCCTGGGTCTCGTTGTTGTCCCAGGCCAGCACGTAGCCGCCGCGCTTCTGGCCGAACGTCATCGCCAGCAGCAGGATGGCCACCGTCTTGCCGGCCCCGCCCTTCGGGTTCACCACGGTCACCTGGCGCAGCCCGCCGAAGTTGCGGCGTACCGTCTCGATGTCCCGCCGCATCTCCTGCTCGTGCCGCCCGGGCGGCAGCCGCAGCCCCATCCGGTTGGCCACCGCCCGTACGCCCATCGTGGCCACCGGGTCGGCGGGCCGGACCTGCCGGCGGCGCGCGAAGTCCTCGGCCGTCGGCGGGTCGGTGATCGCCGGGCGCCAGTTCGGGTCGGGCTGTGCCGGCGGCACCGCGACGACCCCCTCCGCCGGCTGGTACGCCTGCTGCGGAGCCGGGGCGTGGCCCCCCGGAGCGGCCTGCTGCCAGGGCGGCGGATACCAGCCGGGCGGGTACGGCCCGGGCGGCGTCGCGCCCTGCTGCGGCGGGTACGGTCCCGGCGGACCGGCCTGCTGCGCCGGGTAGGGGCCGCCCTGCTGCGGTGGGTAGGGCCCGGGCGGCGCGGACTGCTGTGCCGCCGCCGTCGGGTCGGCCCCGAAGTCCTGCTGTGGCGTCGGGTCGGCCCCGAAGTCCTGCTGCGCCGCCGCATGGTCCGGCCCGAGGCCCTGCTGGGCCGCCGCATGGTCCGGTCCCAGGCCCTGCTGTGTCGTCGCCGGGGCGGGTCCGAAGTTCTGCTGTGCCGCCGCTGGGTCGGCTCCGAAGCTCTGCCGTGGCGTCGCCGGCTCGCGCCCGGGGTTCGGCGCAGGGCTCGGCGTGGGGCTGACCGGCACGCCCTGCCCAGCCGAATCGCGTGGGAACGGCACCTGGGGCGCACCCGCCAGGGGCGGGGC
>NZ_WAAS01000261.1:0-8794 GCF_008806585.1 Micromonospora sp. AMSO12t | reverse complement strand
CGGCCTGCGGCGCCACGGCGAGCCGGGCCACCGGCGCGGTGATCTCCTCGACGGTGAACAGCCACGCCGGCACCTGCGCCTCGCCCCGGCTGGTGCGCACCGGCGCGGTGCCCAGCTTCACGGCCGTGACCGTCAGCGGGACGCAGGCGGTCTGCGAGTTGCTGCTCACCGGGCCGTCGGGCCCCGGCTCGATGGTGGGGCCACCACCGGGGAGCTTGGTCCCGGGGTCCTTGGGGCGGCCGTCGCACGGCGGCGGATCCCCCTGGTCCAGCTGCCCGTACGCGGCGGCGGCGCTGACCAGCGGGACGGTCAGCGTGCCGTCCGGGAACTTGATGGTGCCGTCGGCGGGCTGCGCGACGGGCATTGTGACCTGGTCGCGGTACCAGCCGTTGAGGAAGGCCATCTTGGTCTCCCCGGTGAAGCCCGGGTCGCCGACGAGCACCGTCGGGTCCTGCATGGGCACGTAACCGGACTTCCACGCCGGAAGCGGTCGCCACGAGTCGGCCACCTCGGTGGCCCGCTGGGCGAAGGCGTCCTGACGCGGGTCGGAGGCGACCGGGTCGACGGCCGGGTCGGAGCCGGCCGGCGCGCACCCGGCGACGATCATCAACAGCGGAAGGCCCAGCAGGGCGGCGGTACGGCGCATGTGGGTTGGACGCCGGTACGTCCACGCCGGTTCCCCCTGGTCAGGTCTCTCCGCCGAGATCCGTCTCGTACGCCTCCCAGAGCAGGTCCGCGCCGCGCTGCCGATGCCGGGCGAGGGCCCGTAGCAGGTGCGCGGCCCGACCCAGGAGGTCGTCGAGCGAGGCGTCCGGCAGCTCCGCCGCCTGCTGGAGGGCGCTCAGCGCGGCGGTGATGGCGACGTGCTCCCGGGCCAGCAGCCGCACCCCGCGTTCCAGCCGGGGCGCCTGGCCGAGCACCTCGGCGTAGAGGCCGGCGGGCCCCTCGGTGACCCGGACGTGCTCCGTGAAGCCCCGTCGCACGGGGCCGAGCCCCACGAGGAAACGCTCCCGCCAGCGCGGTCCGGCCGGCGCGACGGCCAGCGCCCGGGCGAGCGGGTGCAGGCCTCCGGGCGGGGTGCCGGGGAGCCGGCGCGCGGCGGGCGGCCGGAGCCCTCCGGGCGGGGTGGGCGGCTGCTGGATCGGACCGGTGACCATGGGCACCTCCCGCGTCGCGTCTGACCGCGTACAGCGATGGTGGACCCGCGCGTCCGCCCTGTCCAGAGGCGGGACGGACCTCATCGGTCCCATCCGTCCCGCCTGTCCCGTGCGGCCCGCGCGCCCCAGGGCCGACCGGTCCCGACACGACGATGCGCCCCGGTCCGGTGGACCGGGGCGCATCGTCTGGTGGTGGAGGTGCCGGGAATCGAACCCGGGTCCTTCGCCGGTTTGTCAGGGCTTCTCCGAGCGCAGCTCGCTGTGCCTCTACTCGGCCCCACCGCTCACGCGAGCAAGTTGGTGTGACGGGCCCAGTCGCTGATTGATCTCGCCGCACGGACCCCGCGACCGGGTCCGATTGGCCAGCCTTCTAGCTGATGCCGGCTAACTGGGTCGAAGGCGCTCCCAGGCCGACAGACTCACTACTCGCCTCAGGCGGCGAGAGCGAAGTCAGCGCGATTGTTCTTGGCGCTTATTGGTTTCCGACGACCGATTCTCGAGACGACGTCGGCTTCCTCGGCTCGCTTCCCCTGTCGCTGCGTACGAAGTCGAAACCAGTCACCCCCTCGACAGGCCGCCGATGTGGCGGCACTGACAAGCGTAACGCCTGCCGCAACGGGTTTCATCCCGAGCCCCCGGCGGGCGCGCCGAACCGGACAGGACGGACACCTCAGTCATCCATGCCCTTGCCACGCCGGCCGGCGACCCGGGCGATCTCCCGGTCCGCGTCCCGCTTGGCGAGGTCCTGCCGCTTGTCGTACGACTTCTTGCCCTTCGCCAGGGCGATCTCCACCTTGGCCCAGCCGTCGGAGAAGTAGACCTGCAACGGCACCATGGTCAGGCCGCCCTCGCGGGTCTTGCCGATCAGCCGGTCGATCTCCAGCCGGTTGAGCAGCAGCTTGCGGGTCCGCCGGGGCTCGTGGTTGGTCCAGGTGCCCTGCGTGTACTCGGGAATGTGCATCCCGTGCAGGTAGAGCTCGCCGTTGCGCTCCTGCGCGAACGCGTCGACCAGCGACGCACGCCCGGCCCGCAGTGACTTGACCTCCGTGCCGGTCAACGCCATGCCCGCCTCGTAGGTGTCGAGGATCGCGTAGTCGTGCCGGGCCTTCTTGTTGGAGGCGACGACCTTGCGTCCCTTTTCCCGTGGCATCGGCGCCACCCCCTTCCGGTGATCCGCGCCGGACGTGACCGGCCGCGGGGCGGAGATCATGCTACCCGAACGGCAACGGCCCTCCCGCGCCGTTTGTTCCTGGCGCAGAAGGGCCGTCGTCGAGCCGTACGGGCGTCAGACCCGCAGGTAGAAGCGGAGGGTGACCCAGGCGGTGACCGCGCTGACCAGGCCGCCGACGCCGGCCATCAGCGGGAACATGAACAGGATGTCGCCCCAGCCGATCGGGGAGAGCAGGCCCTGCAGCGCCTGGAGCGACCCGTCGAAGAGTAGGTACTTGGCCGCGATGAGGGCCACCAGGCCCAGCAACGAGCCGATCAGGCCGGCGACCACGGCCTCCAGCACGAACGGCGCCTGGATGAACCAGTTCGACGCGCCGACCAGTTTCATGACCGCGACCTCACGCCGCTTGCTGTACGCGGCCACCTGGATCGTGTTGGCGACCAGGAGCAGCGCGGCGACGGCCATCACGATCGCGGCGGCCAGGGCGATGTTCTGGATCGCGGTGAGGATGTCGAAGATCTTGTCCAGCAGGCGACTCTGGTCGACGATCTCGTCGACGCCCTCGGTGTCCTTGTACTGGTCGTAGATGTTCTTGTACTGCTCGGGATTGTTCAGCGTGAGCCGGTACGACTCGGGCAGGCTGTCCGCCTTGACCGCGCTGAGCAGGTCGGGAGCGTCCTGGAACATCTCCTGGAAGCGCTTGTACGCCTCCTCCTTGTTGACGAAGATGACCTCCTTGACCAGCGAGTCGGCCTTCAGCTTCGCGTCCAGGGACTCACGCTGCTCGGGGGTCACCTCCTGTGTCAGGAAGATCGAGACCTGGATGTTCTTGTAGTAGAGGTCCTTCATGTCGTCGACCTGGCGGTACATGAGACCGCTGGCGCCGAGCATGGTCAGCGAGACCGCCATCGTGATGATCATCGCGATGGTCATGGTCACGTTGCGCCACAGTCCGACCAGTACCTCGGACAGGACGTATTTCACGCGCATCGGGATTTCCTCCGGGTCTCCGGCATGAGGTGTTCGTCGTCAGGCTGCGCAGGGGTGGCGTCGACTCAGCCGTAGACGCCGCGGGCCTGGTCGCGCACGATGCGGCCGCTCTCGATCTCGATGACCCGGCGGCGCATCTGGTTCACGATGTTGGAGTCGTGCGTGACCATCACGACGGTCGTGCCGGTGCGGTTGATCCGGTCCAGCAGGCGCATGATCTCGATCGAGGTGTCCGGGTCCAGGTTTCCGGTCGGCTCGTCCGCGAGCAGGATCAGCGGACGGTTCACGAACGCCCGGGCGACGGCGACCCGCTGCTGCTCACCGCCGGAGAGCTCGTGCGGGTAGCGGTGCTCCTTGCCACCGAGTCCGACCAGCTCCAGAACCTCGGGCACGACCCGGCGGGCGACCGCCTTGGTCTTGCCGATCACCTCGAGGGCGAACGCCACGTTCTCGTACGCGGTGCGGTTCGGCAGCAGCCGGAAGTCCTGGAACACGCAGCCGATGGAACGCCGGAAGTGGGGTCGCTTCCAGGAACGCATCGACGTGACGTCCTTGCTGTTGACGACGACCCGGCCCTTGTTGGGCGCGACCTCGTGCAGCAGCAGCTTGATGATGGTGGACTTGCCGGAGCCGGATGGACCGATGAAGAAGACGAACTCGCCCTTCTCGATCGAGACGGACACGTTGTCGAGCGAAGGCCGGGACGCCTTCGGGTACGTCTTCGTCACTTGCTCAAGCTGAATCACGGGTCGTGAGTCTACGCGGTGTAACCGGGGAGCCAAGCCCCACGCCCCGCCGTTGCGAGTCGCGTCATCCAATTCGGGCGTACCGGGAAGATCGACGACGCGCTCCGCCCACGGTTGATCACGCAGCGTCGCCGGCGAGCTGCTGCTGCTTGCGCCACCGGATGCCCGCCTCGAGGAACTTGTCCAGGTCGCCGTCGAAGACCGCGGTCGGGTTGCCGGTCTCCTGCTCGGTCCGGAGATCCTTCACCATCTGGTACGGGTGCAGGACGTACGAGCGCATCTGGTCGCCCCACGCGCCGGTGGTGTCCTTCTTCAGGCCCTGGAGCTTCGCCTGCTCCTCCTGGCGCTTGACCTCCAGCAGCCGGGCCTGGAGCACCCGCAGCGCGGACGCCTTGTTCTGCAACTGGGACTTCTCGTTCTGGCAGGTGACCACGATGCCGGTCGGGATGTGTGTGAGCCGCACGGCGGAGTCGGTGGTGTTGACGCTCTGCCCACCCGGGCCGGAGGAGCGGTAGACGTCGACCCGCATCTCGTTCTCGGGGATCTCGATGCTGTCGGTCTGCTCGACCACCGGCAGCACCTCGACACCGGCGAAGCTGGTCTGCCGGCGCCCCTGGTTGTCGAAGGGGCTGATCCGCACCAGCCGGTGGGTGCCCGACTCGACGCTGAGCGTGCCGTACGCGTAAGGCACCTTGACCGTGAAGGTGGCCGACTTCAGGCCCGCCTCCTCGGCGTAGGAGGTCTCGTAGACCTCCGTCGGGTAGCCGTGCCGCTCCGCCCAGCGCAGGTACATCCGCAGCAGCATCTCGGCGAAGTCCGCCGCGTCCACGCCGCCAGCGCCGGCCCGGATGGCGACCAGCGCCTCCCGGGAGTCGTACTCGCCGGAGAGCAGGGTGCGGACCTCCATCTCCTCGATGGCCTTGCCCAGCGTGGCGATCTCCGCCTCGACCTCGGTGAGCACCCCCGGGTCGGACTCCGCCTCGGCCAGCTCCAGCAGCACCTTGGCGTCGTCGAGCCCGGAACGGAGGCTGCCGAGCTTGCTGATCTCGCTGTTGACGTACGACAACTGCGAGGTCACTTCCTGGGCCTTCGCCTGGTCGTCCCACAGGTCGGGCGCGGAGGCCTCCTGCTCCAGGCGGTCCTTGTCCGCGCGCAGCCGGTCGATGTCGAGCACCGCCTCGATGTTGCGCAGGGTGGCGTCGAGGTCCTTGAGCTGTTCGGCGTAATCGGCAGCGGTCACGACAGACAAGGGTACTGCTCGTGCGAGGAGTGAGCTTGCGAGCCCCGCAGTCACGAGCCAAAAAAGACCCAGCTCGTGCGAGGAGTGAGCCTGCGAGCCCCGCAGTCACGAGCCAAAAAAGACCCAGCTCGTGCGAGGAGCGGGCCTGCGAGCCCCGCAGTCACGAGCCAAAAGATCCCGGTGGGAGGCCCTGTGGTCAGGCGACCGGGGCGCTCTTCAGCCAGGACAGGGCGGCCTTGTGGTAGGCGACGGCGAACTCCAGCGCGCTGGCGTCGTACGCGTCGCCCTCCTTCTTGGCGTTCTTGACCTGCTCCCGGACCTTGGCCAGGGCCTCGGTGTGGTAGTCGTTGGCCGCGGCCTGGAGGTTCTTGAGCTGGCTGGCCGAGTGCAGCTCGCCGAAGGCGATCCGCAGGGCGATCGGGTTGCGGATGGTGTCCCGCCCCGGCTCCTCGGCAAGCCAGCGGGAGAATGTCCGTTTTCCCGCTGCGGTGATCGCGTACGGCTGGCTGGAGCGCGGGCCGGGCTTGCCCATCCGGACCAGGCCCCGCTCGGCCAGCACCGGCAGCTCCCGGTAGACCTGACTACGCGTCATCGACCAGTACGGCGCCAGTCGGCGCTCGGCGGCGGCCATCAACTGGCCACCTGTCATGGGGCCCTCGTGGAGCAGCCCGAGCAGGGCCGCCGCCGTGGGGTTGACTCCGGAATCCGCCATGCCCCTCACGCTGCCACTTTGCCGACGCGGCGTCCAGGATTTGGCATTTTCGCCACCCGGTCGGGTTCCTATGTGCACTGTCGGCGCGAGACAGTCCGCCAGGGAGGCGCGGAACGGTCACAGTCGGCTACGCAGCTCCCACAGCTCCGGGTAGAACCGGGTCTCCACCCGGGAGCGCAGGTATGCCCCACCGGCCGAGCCCCCGGTGCCGGGCTTCGTGCCGATCTGCCGCTCGGCCATGAGCACGTGCCGGGCCCGCCACAGCGAGAACGCCTGGTCGTGGGCGACCAGCGCCTCAGCGAGGTCCCACAGCGGCCCGAACCGCTCCCGGTCCCCGGCGATGGTGGCGTACGCCGCGAAGCGGGACTCCTCCTCGGTGACGTCGAAGCCGGCCCGGCCGAGCACGGCCAGGAAGCCGTCCCAGAGGCTCGGCTCGGCCAGTCGCCGCTCCAGGCGCTCCCGCTCGACGTCGGGCAGGCCCCGGAAGCGGCGCAGGTAGTCGGGGTCCTTCAGGCCGGAGAGGAACTCGATCTCCCGGAACTGGGCGGACTGGAAGCCCGAGGCCGGGGCGAGCTTGGTGCGGAAGGCCAGGAAGTCCTGCGGGGTCATCGTGTCGATCACGTCGACCTGACCGATCAGGACCCGTTCCACCACGTGGCAGCGCTCCAGCCGTACCCGGGGCAGGTAGGTCTCGCCGTCCAGCATCCGGTCCCGGGCGTCGGTCAGCTCGGAGAGCAGCAGCTTGAACCACAGCTCGTAGACCTGGTGGATGGTGATGAAGAGCAGCTCGTCGTGGGAGGCCGGGTCGGACTCCGGCACCTGGGCGGCCAGCAGGTCGGCCAGCCGCAGGTAGTCGGTGTAGGTGAGCAGGCCACCCTGCTCGCCGAAGTGGGGATCCTGCGCGGGGGTGGGGTGGGTCACAGCGGCCACGGTACCGCCGCCGACCCACCCCCGCCCGCTGGCAGGGAAGGGCCCCTTCCGGTACGCGAGGCGCGCGGAAGGGGCCCTTCCCTGCACCTCAGCCCATGTGAGGGTAGGTGTGGTCGGTCGGCGCGACGAAGGTCTCCTTGATCGTCCGGGGCGACATCCACCGGACGAGGTTGTGCCAGGAGCCGGCCTTGTCGTTGGTGCCGCTGGCCCGGGCGCCGCCGAAGGGCTGCTGCCCGACCACCGCGCCGGTCGGCTTGTCGTTGATGTAGAAGTTGCCGGCGGCGTACCGCATCTTCTCGGCGACCGCGTCGACCACCCGGCGGTCCGTCGCGAAGATCGACCCGGTCAGGGCGTACGGCGCGATCGACTCGGCCTGGTTGACCACGTCGTCGAAGCGGCCGTCGTCGAAGACGTGCACGCCGAGGATCGGCCCGAAGTACTCGGTGGTGAACGTCTCGTGCGCCGCGTCGGTGCACTCGAACAGCGTGGGCCGGACGAACCAGCCGACGGAGTCGTCGGCGGTGCCGCCGGCGAGGACCCGGCAGGCGTCGTCGCCGGAGATCAGCTCCAGCGCGGCGCGGTGCCGGTCGAACGCCTTGGCGTCGATCACGGCGCCGCCGAAGTTGCCGAAGTCGGTGACGTCACCGTAGGTGAGGGACTCCGCGGTGGCGGCCAGCCGGTCGCGCAGCCCGCCCTCCCACAGCGACCGCGGGACGTACGCCCGGGACGCCGCCGAGCACTTCTGGCCCTGGTACTCGAAGGCGCCGCGGATCAGGGCGGTGTGCAGGGCGTCGACGTCGGCGCTGGTGTGCGCGACGACGAAGTCCTTGCCGCCGGTCTCGCCGACCAGCCGGGGGTAGCCCCGGTAGCGGGAGATGTTCTCGCCGACGGTCCGCCACAGGTGCTGGAAGACCTTCGTGGAGCCGGTGAAGTGGATGCCGGCCAGGTCCGGGTCGGCGAGCACCACGTCGGAGACCTCCTCGCCGCGCCCGGTGACCATGTTGATCACGCCGGGGGGCAGGCCGGCCGCCTCGAACAGCCGCATGGTGAAGTGCGCGGCGAACTGCTGCGTCGGGCCCGGCTTCCAGACCACGGTGTTGCCCAGCAGGGCCGGCGCCGAGGGCAGGTTGCCGGCGATGGCGGTGAAGTTGAACGGGGTGACCGCGTAGACGAAGCCCTCCAGCGGGCGGTGGTCGAAGCGGTTCCACACCCCCGGCGACGACATCGGCTGCGCCTCGAGCAGCTCCCGGGCGAAGTGCACGTTGAACCGGAGGAAGTCGATGAACTCGCAGGCCGCGTCGATCTCGGCCTGGATGACGGTCTTCGACTGGCCGAGCATGGTGGCCGCGTTCAGCGTGTCGCGCCACGGGCCGGCGAGCAGCTCGGCGGCGCGCAGGAAGATCGCGGCCCGCTCCTCGAACGGCAGGGCCCGCCACATTCCGGCGGCGTCCTTGGCGGCCTTCACGGCGGCGCGGGCGTCGTCGTGGGTGGCGTGTGCGGTGACGCCGAGCACGTGCGCGTGCCTGTGCGGCTGCACGACGTCGATCGACTCGCCGCCGGCCATCCGCTGCTCACCGGCGATGGTCATCGGCAGGTCGATCCGCTCGGCGGCCAGCTCGGTCAGCCGCCGCTGGAGCCGTTCCCGGTCGGCACTGCCCGGCTCGTAGTTGCGGACCGGCTCGTTGCGCGGCTCGGGTACGGAGAACACAGCGTCCATCAAGGCTCCTGGCGATCTCGACAGCGGTGGCGAAACCGGACCCGCGGGCACCGGCCGGGTGACCGGCGCCGAACGCCGTGCCGGGTTGACCGGTCGCGGCAGCGGGACCTCTCCCGATTCTTCCACGCCCC
>NZ_WAAS01000260.1:0-8875 GCF_008806585.1 Micromonospora sp. AMSO12t | reverse complement strand
TGCCGACGACGGGCCCGGCCCTTGACCCGCGGCTGCCCGTGCGCCCCCGTGGCGGCTCCGAGCAGTACGCCCTGGACGGCCCGACCTTCCCGACCGGCCTGCCCGTGGCCGCCCGGCCCGCGCCGGCGGAGGCGCCCGACACGACGGGGACCCCCGCACCGGAGGCGGCCACCGGCTCCACGACGACCGGCGGTCCGGCGCCGACGGCCCGCCAGGTGACGGCGCGTACCGACTCGGGCCTGCCGGTCCGGGTCCGGCAGGCCAGCATCGTGCCGGAACTCCGCGATGATCCGGCCGCCGGCGGGGACGACGACGGGGACGACGACACGGCGCGCCCGCCGGAGCAGGTACGCCGGATGATGAGCTCCTACCAGACCGGCACCCGGCGGGGCCGTACCGACGCCGCCCGGCTGCTCGGTGGAGCGGGCGACAGCCGAACCGAGGCCGGCGAGGAACCCGACGCCGGCGACGACCTGCAAGCGACCTGACCGGTGCCGTCGCGGTGCGGGGGATCCCCGCACCGCAGCGGTCAGCCGAGACGAGCACGGCGACAACAGCCGGGGGAGAAGAGGACGACGAGTGGCGCAGAAGACGGCTTCGAGTGCCGACCTGACGTGGTTGCTGGATGATCTGGTCGGCCGGGTGAAGCAGGCCGACCACGCGGTCGCGCTCTCTACGGACGGCCTGTTGATGGCCGCCTCGCGAGGGCTGGGCCGGGACGACGCCGAGCACCTGGCGGCCATGGCGGCCGGCATCCAGAGCCTGGCCCGGGGCGCGGGCAAGCGCTTCGGCGGCGGGCAGGTGCAGCAGACCATCATCGAGATGCAGTCGTCGTTCCTGTTCGTCACGGCGGCCGGGCGCAACGCCTGCCTGGCCGTCCTCGCCAGCGAGGACGCCGACGTCGGCCTGATCGCCTACGAGATGGCGATGCTGGTCACCCGCGTCGGCAAGTACGTGGCGTCGCCCTCGCGGACCGGCGAGCAGCAGACCGGCGAGAAGTAGCCGCGATGACGGTGCAGGGGGAGTCCTCGGAGCACCAGTGGGTCGACGACCATGCCGGCCCGGTCGTGCGCCCGTACGCGATGACGCGCGGCCGGGCCCGGCCGGTCACCGGCACGTTCGACCTGATCTCCCTGGTGACGGCGACCCGTGCGGACGTGATCCCGGAGGTCGGACTGGGCCCGGAGCACCTGGCGATAGTCGGGCTCTGCCAGCGGATCCAGTCCGTCGCCGAGATCGCCGCCCACCTGGACCTGCCGGTGGGCACCATCCGGGTCCTGCTCGGTGACCTGGCGGCCCGCAGCCTGGTGCAGGTACGCGAGCCGCACACCACAGCCGGCCTTCCCGACAACAGCGTTTTCGAGGCGGTAATCAATGGACTACGGGCACTCTGAGCGGCCGGCGGGAGCGACGCCACTGCCCACCGCGATCAAGATCCTCGTCGCGGGTGGCTTCGGCGTGGGCAAGACCACCATGGTCGGTGCGGTCAGCGAGACGCGTCCGCTGCGTACGGAGGAGGTGTTGACCGAGTCCGGCGTCGGCATCGACGACCTCTCCGGGGTGGAGAGCAAGACGACCACCACCGTGGCGATGGACTTCGGCCGCATCACCATCAGCGACGACCTGGTGCTCTACCTCTTCGGCACCCCTGGCCAGGACCGGTTCTGGTTCGTCTGGGACGAGCTGGCGCTCGGCGCGCTCGGCGCGGTGGTGCTGGCCGACACCCGGCGGCTGGCCGACTGCTTCCCCTCGATCGACTACTTCGAGGGCAGGGGCACGCCGTTCGTGGTTGCGGTCAACTGCTTCGAGGGAAGCCGGCAGTACCGGCTCGACGAGGTGCAGGCGGCGCTCAACCTCGACCCGGGCGTGCCGGTGCTGCTCTGCGACGCGCGGCAGCGGGAGTCCAGCAAGGAGGTGCTCATCACGCTGATGGAGCACGCCATGAAGACCCGCGAGGCCCGCCGCCGCGCCGCCGCCACCGACTGACCGGCCCACCGTCACCACCGTGTAGCAGCCGCTACGGTGCCGCAGCCGCCGTCGCGCGGGTAGCGGCCGTTGGGGCTGCCCCGCGTCGCTGCCCGCTGCTCGCGTCGTTGCGGCTGCTCCGTGTCTGCTGCGTCGCTGTTGGCTGCGTCGCGTCCCTCGACGCGCAGACCGGATCTTGGCGAGAAACGGCCCCTATGGGGGCACGTCCGTACCAAGATCTCCGGACCTGCACGGGTGCAGCGCACCCGTGGGTTGGCAGCTCGCTTCCTTAGGTGTCCGTGCGCGTGGTGGCGGATTGGTCGCGGGGCCAAAGTGTCGCTGGGCTGGTGCCTACTCGAGCACGGAGCACACGCACAGAGCAGAGAGCGCACGCACAGAGCGCAGAGCACCCGCACGGAGCACACGTACGGAGTGCGGACCGCCAGGATCGACGGCGCGAGGTGCGCGCGACGGGGGCAGGGCCGATCGATTGACTTCGATCAGATGGGCTGCCTAGCATGGTGCTCGGAAAGCGCTTTCCGCCGTCCATCACCTGGCTGATCGCCGGTGCCGGTCCGCAACCCCGACGCGAACCAGTCCCCACTCGCGTCCGGTCCCGCGCGACCGCGCCCAGGCACCCGAACCCGCGCGACCGTGCCCCAGCATCCGAACGGCACGCGGCCCGTCGTGCGCCGGCTCCGGCGATCCGCCGTACGAGAAAGGCGGAACCTCATGCTCACGACCCTCAACCCGGACGGGCCGCCACGGCCCGGGCGTCGCCGACGGCTGCTCGCCGCCGTCGGCCTCGCCGCCGCACTGGTGGCACCGGCGTCACCGGCCAACGCCGCGCTCCCGACCACCCCGCCGGCTCCACCCGCCCCGACGGCCGCATCCGGCAACGCTCCGGCCGCAGCGGCATCCGGGACCGCCCCGCAGGCAGCGGCCGGCACCGCCTCGCGGACGGCGCCCGGCCCTGCTCCGGCTGCGGCGGCGGACGGGTTCGCCAGCGTCCACGCCCTCGGCCAGAACGGGACCACCGGTGGCGCCGGCGGGCCGGTCGTCACGGTCACCACCACCGCGCAGTTCCTCGACCACATCGCCCGCCCGGGGCCGTACGTCGTCCAGGTCGCCGGCACCATCACGCTGCCCGCCGGCGGCAACGACGGGATGTGGAACGTCGCCTCCGACAAGACGATCGTCGGTCTCGGCGACGACGCGACGCTCGCCGGCGGCGGGCTCAACATCGGCGTGCCCGTCGACGACGACGTGACCTCGCCCCCGGCGAACGCGGTACACAACGTCATCATCCGGAACCTGCACCTCACCGGCGCGACCGACGACCTGATCAACGTCCAGATGTTCTCGCACCACATCTGGATCGACCACAACGAGTTCTCCGACGGCGACGACGGCGCGGTCGACATCAAGCGTGGCTCGGACTTCGTCACGGTCTCCTGGAACCACTTCCACGACCACGACAAGACGCTGCTGCTCGGCCACGACGAGGACGCCGGCCCGCAGGACATCGGCCGGCTGCGGGTCACGTACCACCACAACTTCTTCGACCGCTCCGACCAGCGCAATCCGCGGGTGCGCTTCTCCGCGCTCGCACACGTCTACAACAACCACTACAACGACAACAGCTACGGGGTGGCCTCCACGTACGACGCCGCCGTGCTGATGGAGAACAACTACTTCTACAGCGTGAACAATCCGGGCCGGGTCGACTTCAGCGGCGACCTCGGGCGCATCGTCGAGCGGGGCAACATCCTGGTCGCCTGCAACCACGCGATCGAGACCCGGGGCACGGTGCCGGACCCGCGCGGGTACTACCCGTACACCCTCGACCCGGCCGCGAGCGTGCCGACCATCGTCCCGGCGGGTGCCGGGCCCGGCAGGACCACGGCCCTCGCCGCGCCGGCCTCCGTCGCGCCGGTGCCGGCCGTCGCGGGCCCGGACGGCTTCGCCGCCGTGGCGGCCCTCGGCCAGAACGGCACCACCGGCGGCGCCGGCGGGCCGACCGTGACCGCGACCAACGCCGCGAACTTCCTGGAACACATCGACACGGTGGGCCCGCTGGTCATCCAGGTCACCGGGCGGATCGCGATCACCAGCAAGCAGGGGGTACGCCCGAACAAGACCATCGTCGGGGTCGGCGACGCCGAGATCACCGGCGGCGGGCTGGACTTCTACCGGTCGTACAACGTGATCGTCCGCAACATCGACTTTACCGACGCGGAGGACGACGCGATCAACGTCGGCCAGAACTCGCACCACATCTGGATCGACCACAACCGCTTCTCCGGCGCGGTGGACGGCTCGGTCGACATCGTGCGCGGCGCCGACTACGTGACGGTGTCGTGGAACCACTTCGACCACGCGGACAAGTCCATGCTGATCGGCCACTCCGACGGCTCAGCCTCCACCGACGTGGGCCGGCTGAAGGTCAGCATCCACCACAACTTCTTCGACAACAGCCGCCAGCGGCACCCCCGGGTCCGCTTCGGCGAGCCGGTGCACGTCTACAACAACTACTTCCTCGGCAACGCCCTCTACGGCGTGGCGTCGACGGAGAACGCCGGCGTGCTGGTGGAGGGGAACTACTTCCGCGACGTGCCGCACCCGCTGTGGTCGGCGAGCGGCTACGCCGACAGCGGACCCGGCCGGGCGGTGCAGCGCCACAACGTGTACGTCGGCTCGGGCGCGCCGGAGACGAACGGCACGGTGGTCGAGCCGCGCACGTACTACCCGTACAGCCTCGACCCGGCGGCGGACGTGCCCGCCCTGGTCCTCGCGGGCGCCGGCACCGGCCGCATCTGAGCGGACACGCGAGGGGCCCCCTGCCGTCGTGGCAGGGAGCCCCTCGTCCGTGTCGTCAGTTGGCGATCATGCGACGCAGCACGTACTGCAGGATGCCGCCGTGCCGGTAGTAGTCCGCCTCACCCGGGGTGTCGATCCGGACCACCGCGTCGAACTCGACGCCGGTGTCGGTGCTGACCTTGACCGTACGCGGGGTCTGGCCGTCGTTCAGCGCGGTGACCCCGGCGATGGAGAACGTCTCCGTGCCGGTGAGGCCGAGCGACTCGGCGGTCTCGCCGGCCGGGAACTGCAGCGGGAGCACGCCCATGCCGATCAGGTTCGAGCGGTGGATCCGCTCGTACGACTCGGCGATGACCGCCCTGACGCCGAGCAGCATGGTGCCCTTGGCCGCCCAGTCGCGCGACGAGCCGGAACCGTACTCCTTGCCGGCCAGCACGACCAGCGGGATGCCCGCCTCCTGGTAGGCCACCGAGGCGTCGTAGATCGAGGTCTGCTCGCCGGTCAGGTGGTTGACCGTGAAGCCGCCCTCGACGCCGGGGACCAGCTGGTTGCGCAGCCGGATGTTGGCGAAGGTGCCCCGGATCATCACCTCGTGGTTGCCCCGGCGCGAGCCGTACGAGTTGAACTCGTGCCGCGGCACGCCGTGCTCGGCGAGGTACGACCCGGCGGGCGAGTCGGCCTTGATGGAACCGGCCGGCGAGATGTGGTCGGTGGTCACCGAGTCGCCCAGCTTGGCCAGCACCCGCGCCGGACCGATGTCGACGACCGCCTTCGGCTCCCGCTCCATGCCCTCGAAGTACGGGGGCTTGCGGACGTAGGTGGACTCGTCCGCCCAGGCGAACGTGTCGCCGGTCGGGGTGGGCAGCGACTGCCAGCGCTCGTCACCGGCGAAGACGTCCTCGTACGCGGCGCTGAAGCCGGTGGCGCCGATCGCCGAGGCGATGACGTCCTGGATCTCGGCGCTGTTGGGCCAGATGTCCCGAAGGAACACCGGGTTGCCCTCGCCGTCCTCGCCGATCGGCTCGTTGGCCAGGTCGATGTCCATCGTGCCGGCCAGCGCGTACGCGACCACCAGCGGCGGGGACGCCAGGTAGTTCATCTTGACGTCCGGGTTGATCCGGCCCTCGAAGTTGCGGTTGCCGGAGAGCACGGAGACGACGGCCAGGTCGGCCTCGTTGACCGCGGCCGAGACCTCCTCCGGCAGCGGGCCGGAGTTGCCGATGCAGGTGGTGCAGCCGTAGCCCACCAGGTGGAAGCCGAGCTTCTCCAGGTAGGGCGTGAGGCCGGCCCGCTCGTAGTAGTCCATGACGACCTTGGAACCCGGGGCCAGGGTGGTCTTCACCCACGGCTTGCGGGTCAGGCCCTTGTCGACCGCGTTGCGGGCCAGCAGGGCCGCGCCGATCATCACCTGCGGGTTGGAGGTGTTGGTGCAGGAGGTGATGGCCGCGATCACCACGGCGCCGTGGTCCAGCTCGTACTCGACGCCGTCGGCGCCGGTGACCCGGGTCGGGTTGCTGGCCCGCCCGCCGGAGCCGACCGCCGCCGTCTCCAGGTCGCGTGGCGCGTCGGCCGGGTCGCTGACCCCGTTGGCCGGGGAGTCGCTGGCCGGGAAGGACTCGGCGCTCGCCTCGTCGGCGTGGCCCTGCACGCCGAACGGCTTCTCCAACTGCGGCACGCCCGACTTGCGGCCACGGTCGCCGCCGGTCTCGTCGGCGGCCACGTAGTCGGTCAGCGCCGAGCGGAACAGGGTCTTGGCGTTGCCCAGCGGGACCCGGTCCTGCGGGCGCTTCGGGCCGGCCAGGGACGGCTCGATCGTGCCGAGGTCCAGCTCCAGGCGCTCCGAGTACTCCGGCTCGGCGTCCGGGTCGTGCCAGAGGCCCTGCTCCTTGGCGTACGCCTCGACGAGCGCGACCTGCGCGGCGTCGCGGCCGGTCAGCTCCAGGTAGCGGACGGTCTCGGCGTCGATCGGGAAGATCGCGACGGTGGAGCCGTACTCCGGGGACATGTTGCCGATGGTGGCCCGGTTGGCCAGCGGCACGGCGCTCACGCCCGGCCCGTAGAACTCGACGAACTTGCCCACCACGCCGTGCTTGCGCAGCATCTCGGTGATGGTGAGCACCAGGTCGGTGGCGGTGGTGCCGGCCGGCATCTCGCCGGAGAGCTTGAAGCCCACCACGCGCGGGATCAGCATGCTGACGGGCTGGCCGAGCATCGCGGCCTCGGCCTCGATGCCGCCGACGCCCCAGCCGAGCACGCCCAGGCCGTTGACCATCGTGGTGTGCGAGTCGGTGCCGACGACCGTGTCCGGGTACGCCTGGCCGTTGCGCTCCATGATCGTACGGGCCAGGTACTCGATGTTGACCTGGTGCACGATGCCCGTGCCCGGGGGGACGACCTTGAACTCGTTGAACGCGGTCTGGCCCCAGCGCAGGAACTGGTAACGCTCCTTGTTGCGCTCGTACTCCAGCTCGACGTTGCGCTCGAAGGCGTCCTCGCGACCGAACAGGTCGGCGATGACGGAGTGGTCGATGACCAGCTCGGCCGGGGCGAGCGGGTTCACCTTGGTGGCGTCGCCGCCCAGGTCCCGTACCGCCTCGCGCATGGTGGCCAGGTCGACCACGCAGGGCACGCCGGTGAAGTCCTGCATGAGCACCCGCGCCGGGGTGAACTGGATCTCGACGCTCGGGTCGGCGTCGGATTCCCAGGCGCCGAGCTGCCGGATGTGGTCGGCGGTGATGTTCGCGCCGTCCTCGGTCCGGAGCAGGTTCTCCAGGAGGATCTTCAGGCTGTAGGGCAGCCGTTCGTGGCCGTCCACCTTGCTGATCTTGAAAATCTCGTAGCTCGCGTCTCCGACGCGTAGCTGGGTCTTCGCACCGAAGGTGTCGAGGCTCGCCACGTCGTACTCCTTCACACCAGCGACCGTGAGTAGTCCTGAGCAGTCTGTCGCACCGGTCGGGGTGCCGCCGTGGTTAGGGGACACTTACCGCCGATCTCGTCGTCAACAAAACCGTACGTCCGTCTTGCTAACTTCGCAACCTCGTGCCATCGTTCGGGACGAGGAGGTGCCACCATGATCCATCACGTACAGCTCGCTTGCCCACGCGGCTCCGAAGAGGCGTCGCGGGCCTTCTACGTCGGGGTGCTCGGGATGACCGAGAAGCCCAAACCGCCCGCCCTCGCGGCCCGTGGCGGCTGCTGGTTCACCGGGCACGGCGCGGAGCTGCACCTGGGCGTGGAGGACGACTTCCGGCCCGCCCGCAAGGCCCACCCCGGCCTGCTGTGGCCGGACCTGGACGCGCTCGCCGCCCGGTTGGTCGCCGCCGGGTACCCGGTGAGCTGGGGCGACGACGAACTGCCCGGGCTGCGCCGATTCCACTCCCAGGACGCGCACGGCAACCGGCTGGAGTTCCTCGCCCCGATCGACTGACCACCGGCGAGTTGCTCGCCTCGGTCGGCTGCCCTGCCGGCGGATGCTGGAGGTTGCTCGCGTTGGCCGGCCGTCCTGCCGGCGGACGCGGAAGCTTGCTCGCCTCGGTCCGCTGCCCTACGCCTACCACGACCCGATCGACACCCTGCTTGCCGGCGGGCGCTGGAGGTTGCTCGCGTTGGTCGGCTGACCTGTCGGCGGACGCTGGACTTTGCTCGCCTTCGGTCGGCTGACTGTCGGCGGATGCTGGAGTTTCTCGCCTCGGTCTGTGCCCGCCCGGGTGGGCGACGCTGGCCGGCCGCCGCGGGTGCCCCCGGGCTCTGGCTGCGGCTCGGCCCCGGCTGCCGCCCTGGGCCTCGGCTTCGGCTCGGCCCGGCCTACCCGGCTACAGACGTTGGGTGAAGGTGAAGACGACAAGGGCCGGCCCCTTGTGGGGGCCGGCCCTTGTCGTTGGGGTGTTGCTGGGCGGCGCGTGTCGTTGGTGTGTGTCAGGCGGTGTAGCCGCGGGTGGCGATCCAGTCGGCGAGGTTGTCGATGCTCATGCGGTAGGAGGCCTGGTTGGGGTTGGCGGAGTCGGCGATGGTGACGGTGTTGCCGTTGTCGCGGTAGCCGACGACGCTGATGTAGTGCCCGCCTTCGAAGGAGTGGGTGGTGCCGTCGGTG
>NZ_WAAS01000259.1:0-8878 GCF_008806585.1 Micromonospora sp. AMSO12t | reverse complement strand
CCCCGGGCACGACCACTGCGGAGCAGGCCGCGCGGGCCACCACGACGGCCCATGACTACGTCGCCACGCTGCGCGCCGCCCGCCCCTGGTGGCGCCGGCTCCTCTGGTCCGTGCGCCCCGGTCCCCTCCGCTGGCGCCGCTAGGCCCCCTCCGCGACGTGGCGCCGTCCGCCGGGCCCCGCTGATCACCCGCGACGACACTCCTGCGGCGCCAGCGGCTGCGACGCCTCTACGTCGCATGATTCCGTGCACAACGGTGGCCGCCGGTGCCACCACCACATCCATGGGGCGCCCTGTCAGACCGTCATGTCGGGACCAATGTCCGCTGGTACGGTCTCGGCGTGCTCGACGGTCTGTTCACCTTGCACGAGAACTCGCTGATCGCCTCATGGCGACTGCTCGCCTCGGTGGATCCGGAAGGCGAGGTCGTCGACGATCAGGACGCGGTGACCATGTCGCATTCGCATCCGGCCCTGTGTAACGCACTGTTGCGCTCGCCGAGGGGGCTCGACCGGATCCGAAAGGTGTTCGGCGAGCGTCACCATGCGGTGTGGGTGCGGCAGCCCGGCGACGGCCTCGAAGTAGTGGGGTATCGGCGCAACGAGTGCACGGTGCCGATGGTGCTTGAGCTTGCCGGCTGGGATCGACCACCTGCTGTGCCCGTGGTGGCGGTGGCGCCGGGTGACGTGGCGCAGCACAGCGGTGTGGGCCGGTCGATGCTCGCGGACCTTCCGCACACCTACGGCCATGCGACCGAGCGGTGGGAGTCCTGGGCGATCACGATGACGACCGGTGCCGTAGCGAACATCTCGTTCGTCACTACCCGTGAGGAGTTCCAGCGGCGCGGCCTCGGCCGGGCCGTCATGACGCGAGCGCTGCTGGACGCACGGTACCGGGGCGAGAGGTACGCGACCCTGCAGTCCACCCCGGCCGGATTGCGGCTCTACCGGGGGCTCGGGTTCCGTGACGTCGGAGTCTGGCAGGAATGGGTTCCGGCGCCCTGATTGCCCGCGCGGTCACGACGCATCCCCGCTACCGGCCACAGGTGCGGCACCTTCGTACGGCCGGTTGCCACGTCCACCCGGACCGCGAGTGGGATTTTGCACTCGCAGTGCACTTGTCTCGGCCTCCGGGGCTGCCTAGCGTCGCATCATGCCTGCTTCCTGGACCTTCGCCGTTGCCCGTGACGACCTGAGCCGGACCACCCTCGTCGAAGGCACGACGCCCACCCTCGCCGACGGCGAGGCACTGTTGCGAGTGGACCGCGTCGGCCTGACCGCCAACAACGTCACCTACGCGGTGCTCGGCGACTCGATGCGGTACTGGGAGTTCTTCCCGCCCGGCCCCCGCGGGCTCGGCCCGCAGTGGGGACTCCCGCCGCTGTGGGGCTTCGCCGAGGTGGTCGAGTCCACGGTCGAGGGGGTCGCGGCGGGGCAGCGGGTCTACGGCTACCTCCCGCCGGCGGGTCACCTGGTGGTGCGGCCGGACCGGGTGGACGCCTCCGGATTCCGCGACGCGAGCGCGCACCGGGCCGACCTGCCCTCGCCGTACAACGTGTACCGGGCGACCACCGGCGACCCGGCGTACCGGGAGGACCAGGAGGACCTGCTGGTCCTGTTCCGGCCGCTGTTCTTCACCTCCTTCATGCTGGCCGACCAGGTCGTCGACAACGACTTCTACGGGGCGCAGTCACTGGTGCTGTCGTCGGCATCGAGCAAGACCGCGTACGCCGCCGCCTTCGAGCTGCACGGCCGGGGCCGGCGCCTGGTCGGGCTCACCTCACCCGGCAACCTCGCGTTCACCCGGTCGCTCGGGTGCTATGACGACGTCGTCTCCTACGACGACATCCACGCCCTCGACGCCGTACCGACCGCCTACCTCGACCTGTCCGGCGCGCCCGCCACCCGGGCCGCGCTGCGGGAGCACCTCGGCGACCAGCTCGTGCGCGACGTCGCGGTCGGACTCACCACCCAGATCCCGAACGCCGACGCCGCCGGAGAGGTGTTCTTCGCCCCGGTGCAGATGCGCAAGCGCCGCCAGGACTGGGGCCGCGACGGGCTCGACCAGCGGTTCACCGACGCCTGGCAGCGGTTCACCGGGGTCGTGGGCGAATGGCTCGACGTCCGGACCGGATCCGGGCCCGACGCCCTGGAGCGCGCCTGGTCGGAGGTCCTCGCCGGCCGGACGCCGCCGCGTGTGGGTCAGATCGTCCAGTTGTGAGCGGTGTCCCGGCCCCGGACGGGCTGCGGGCAGACAAGCCACTCACCGCTTTTCTGGGCGAGGGGTCCACCGTCATCGCTGCCGCCGCTCCCGCCCCGGGTGCGGCACAGCCCCTGGGCCGCGTACCGCTCCTGAATGGAGGGTGCGGGACGCGACAGGCCGGACCTGCGGGCCGTGCCGTCCCCGACATCGCCGTCCGTCGAACCGCCGAGACGGCACGACACGCCGGAGGCGAGTGGCTTTCGGGCTGGCGGGCCGTGACACCATACCTCTGTCGTCCGTCGCCTCGGCGCGGCTCGTCAAGGTTCCGGTGGAGTCCCAATGGCTGGGCCGAAGGGGCAGCGATGCCGGGCACGCCGCCGGGTTCGTGTGATCCGCGCACGGCGGGGCCCTGCCAGCTCATCGGGGGGCCGGGCGTGGGCGGCCGGGGCGCCGTCCACCCGGGTAGGGACGGACACGGCTACCGGGGAGCGGTCAACCCGGCAGGCCATCGCCGACGCCACTGCCGCACCTCTGGAGGGAACCGATGGTTTCAGGTCGACCGACTGCCCGGCCGTGGCTGCCGTACGCCGTGGCCATCGTGGCCGGATCCGCGGTCATCGCGGCGGCCTACCTGATCGCCCGGCCGGCGGCGGACGCCGTGTGCACGCCGCTGGAGGTCAGCGCGTCGATCGAGAAGGACGTACTGCTCGGCGAGCTGGCGGAACGCTACAACAAGAGCGATCGGCGAGTCGGCGACCGGTGCGCCGTGGTGACCGTGCACGGCCTCGCCTCCGGTGCCTCGACGGACGCGCTGGCCGGCGACTGGGCGGCCGAGCAGCCCGACCTGCCACGGCCGCAGGTGTGGTTGCCGACGTCGAGCCTGTGGACCGGGCAGTTGAAGTTGCTGGACGAGGCCGCCGGACGCCCGGCGCAGACCCCCGGCCGGTACCCGTCGATCGCGAACAGCCCGCTGGTGATCGCCATGCCCCAGTCGAAGGGAAAGCACCTCCAGCAACAGGGCCCACTCGGCTGGGGTGAGGTCCTCGGCTCGTCCGGGCGCACGGGCTGGGCCACCTTCGGCCGCCCCGACTGGGGGCGGTTCAGCTTCGGCAAGGTCAACCCGAACCTGTCCACCTCCGGGCTGGCGGCCACGATCGCGAGCTACTACGCGGCCATCAACCGGGCCAGCGACCTGACCAAGAGCGACGTCGCGAATCCGGCGGTGACCCAGTTCGTGCGCCGCATCGAGGCCAACGTGTCCCACTACAGCGACGACATCGTGGACCTGTTGAAGGACCGCGCCGAGGCGGACCTGTCCAGCGCCGACACGGCGGCCCCGACGGACATGAGCGCGGTGGTGACGCAGGAGGAGCTGGTCTACCAGTACAACGAGGGGAAGCTGAGCCCGACCCCGGGCAAGAAGCCGAGGGTCCCGCTGGTCGCGCTGTATCCCAAGGAAGGCACGTTCAACCTCGACCACCCGTACGTGGTGCTCCCCTCGGCCAGCCCGGAGCAGCGTGACGCCGCCGCCGACTTCCTGAAGTTCCTGCAGGAGCCGCCGCAGCAGCAGAGCTTCAGCCGGCACGGGTTCCGCGACCACGAGCGGAACGCGGCCGGCCCGTTGATCGCCGCCGTCGGCGGGCGGAGGGCCGAGAACCTCACCTACTTCGACCCGCCGGATCCCGCCGTGGTCAAGGCGATCCTCACCGGCTGGGGCACGCTGCGGAAGAAGGCCAACATCCTCGTGGCCGTCGACACGTCCGGTTCGATGAACGCGAAGATCGGTGACCAGACCAGGTTCCAGGTGGCGACCAGGGCCGCCGCCAAGGGCTTCGGCCTGCTGAACTCCGAGGACAAGGTCGCGCTCTGGTCGTTCTCGTCCGAGACCCCGCAGCGGCCGAAGTCGCCGTACAGCGAGGAGGTCCGGCTGTCACCCTTCAACCAGAAGGCGCTCACCAAGGAGCTCAACAATCTCCACGTTGAGGGCGGCACCGCGCTGTACGCCACCGTACGGGCGGCACACCGGCACATGCTCGATCACTACGACCAGTCCCGGATCAACGCGGTGGTCGTGCTGACCGACGGCACGAACGAGTACACCAAGGACAACAACCTCGGCCGGCTGCTGAAGGATGTCGCGTTGGATCCGGAACGACCGATCAAGATCTTCTGCATCGCCTTCGACGAGAAGTCCGACTTCGGGAAGTTGGACCAGATCGCCAAGGCGTCCGCGGGCAAGGCGTTCGACGCCCGCGACCCGGCGAAGATCGACGACGCTTTCGTCAAGCTCGTCAGCAGCTTCTAGCGCCGCGCAACCAGGCCCGGCACGCGGTGCGCGGCGAGGCGGATCCGCGCGGCCGGGTTTCAGGACCGCAGGCGGCGGACGAGCTTGCGCAGGCCGGACTGCCAGCCGTCGGGGTCCTCCGCCTTGCGGCGGGCGTAGTCGGCGACCTCGGGGTGCGGGAGGATCAGGAAGCGCTCCTCGGCGATGCCGGCGACCGCCGCGTCGGCGACCTGGTCGGCGGTGAGCACCGCGCCGGAGGCGGCCACGACCCGCGCGCCCAGGTGACCGGCGGCCAGCCCGTCGGCGAGCATCGGCGTGTCCACGCCCTGCGGGCACAGCGCGCTGATCCGGACGCCCTGGTCGCGGAAATCGCGGTCGGGCTCACCACTTAGACTCCGAACGCCGACGCCGCTGAGGAGGTGTTCTTCGCCCCGGTGCAGATGCGCAAACGCCGCCAGGACTGGGGCCGCGACGGGCTCGACCAGCGGTTCACCGACGCCTGGCAGCGGTTCACCGGGGTTGTGAGCGGGTGGCTCGACCTCTGGGTCGACGCCGGCCACGACGCCCTGCGACGTGCCTGGTCGGAGACGCTCGCCGGCCGGACGCCGCCACGTGTGGGTCAGATCGTCCAGTTGTGAGCGGCGTTCCACGACGTCGCCCCGGTCCCGGCTGCGGCCGGGACCGGGGTTTGGCCCGCGCGGTCAGGCGCACCACGGCGCGGCGACAGTGGCCGGGCCCGCCACCTGTCGCCGCGCCGGATCCGTGCGGGTGCCGCCGCCTGCGCCGGTCGTTCAGGAACGATAGAAGATCGTGCTGTAGCTTCCACAGATGTTGGCGCTCAGGGAATTGTCGGTGCACTCTTTGATCTCGACCCGCGTGACATTCGAGGCAAAGTTGTAGGTCCTGGTGACCGTCGAGTTCGTGCCGTTGTCGTTGGCGAGTTCCTCGTAGCGCGTTCCACCGTCCCGGTAGTAGGCCGCGAGCCGCGCCTTCGCGTTGCGGTCGTTCGCCACGGTGTCCTTGACCTGCACCTTGACGTACAGTCGGCCATTGTCGCCCCACCACCAACTACCGTGCACCCAGGCGCCGGAGACATCCGCGCTCGTGTTGCTCATCGACCATTCGGTGGCTGCCTGGGCCGGGGCCGGAGAAATCACGACCGTACCGACCAGAGCGGAAATTCCCAAGAGGGCGGCGGCGAAACGACGCTTCTTCAATTCGTACTCCCTTTAGTGGTTGGCTTGCACCTGAGACGTTAATTCGCACGGCGTCCGTCCACATCGTCCCGCTGATTGATCCCCTACCACGACCGCTGCGGTATCCGGATCGGCTGACTACCGCAGCGGTTGTACGGCACCATCCGCGGGACACCGGCCCTCATCGCCACCGCTCGACCTCGCACCGACCACTTAGGATCTACCGGTGCCACACCGCGAGCGGCTCCGGCAACGACTGCACGACGTGCCCGCGACGGTCGTCGACGCGGCGGTCGCCACCGGCATCGTGGCGGTCACCGCCTGGATGGGGCGCGACTACCAACTGCCCGGCTTCCGCGAGTTCGACGGCACGGCCCTGGTCCTGACCTGCCTGGCCAACATCCCGCTCGCGGCACGCCGCCGCGCCCCGATGACCGTCCTGCTGACCTGCTGCACCGTGGTGGCGTGGTTTCTCACCCTCGGCTACGTGCCCAGCCTGAACCTGTTCGGGCCGCTGCTCGCGATGTACACCGTGGCCGCGACGCGTCCCACCCGCACCGCCCTGCCGGGGGCCGCGGCCACGGCCGGGGTGACCTTCTACAGCGGCATGGTGGTCGAGGTCTACACGCTGTGGACGGCGCTCGCCCAGGCGCTGGTGGCGACCCTGGTGGCCTGGCTGTTCGGGGCCGGGGCCCGACGGCTGGCCGACCGCAACCGGCGACTGCTCGCCCTGGCGGAGGAACTGCGCCGGGAGCGGGAGGCCCGGGCCCGCAGCGCGGTCCTGGCGGAACGGATACGTATCGCCCGCGAGCTGCACGACGTGGTCGCCCACCACATGTCGGTGATCTCGGTGCAGGCCGGCCTGGCCCGGTACGTCCTCGCCACCGATCCGGCGACGGTGGGCGCGGCGCTGGACACCATCACCGACAGCAGCCACGAAGCGCTGGAGGAGATGCGCCGGATGCTCGCCCTGCTCCGGGTGTCCGACGCCGACCCGCGAGGCGAGGGCGACGGCTGCGACCCCGCACCGGGGCTGGGTCGGCTCGACGAACTCGTCGAGCGGATCAGGGCCGCCGGCGTCCAGGTCGCGGTGGTGGTCGTGGGTTCGCCCCGCCCACTGCCACCGGGGACGGACCTCTGCGCGTACCGGGTGGCGCAGGAGTCGTTGACGAACGTCCTGAAGCACGCGCGCGGGGCCCGGGCGAATGTCACGCTCGACTACGGCCAGCCGGAGCGGCTGACCATCCGGGTCGCCGACGACGGCCCCGGCGCTCCTGACGGGCCGGCGCACGGCCACGGTCTCGCCGGCATGCGCGAGCGGGCACGACTGTACGGCGGAAGCCTGCACGCCGGCACCGCCCCGGGCGGCGGCTTCACCGTCACCCTCAGCCTGCCCGTCGGAGTCGTCCCACCCGGCAGGCACGAGCCGGGGGTCACCGGTCGGCGGCCGTCGCCTCCGGCCCGGCCCGCCTAGCCTGCCTGCTGTCACGTCCGGTCCAGGAACTCCAGGACACCCATGCATCTATGGCGGATTGGTGAACCCCCTCTCACCTGGCCGGACCAGACCGGACTCGTACGCCAGGACCACCGCCTGCGCCCGGCTGGCCAGGTCGAGCTTGGCCATGGTCCGGTTCAGATGGGTCTTGACGGTCGCCTCCGCGATCACCAGGCGCCCGGCGATCTCCGAGTTGTCGAGGCCCGTGCCGACCAGCCGCAGCACCTCCCGCTCCCGTCCGGTGAGGACGTCGAGCGCCGGCAGCGCACCGGGCCGCGGCGCGGCGGAGGCGGCAAGTGACTCGACGAGTCGGTGGACCACGCGGGGTGTGAAGAGCATGTCCCCGCGCGCCACGGTGGCGACGGCGGCCAGCAGCCGCTCCGGGGGCGTGTCCTTGAGCAGGAAACCGCTGGCCCCGGCCCGCAGCGCGGCGTAGACGTACTCGTCGGTGTCGAACGTGGTCAGCACGAGGACGCGGGGCGGGTCGTCCCCGGCCGCGGCGATGATCTCACGGGTGGCTGCGATCCCGCCGACGCCAGGCATCCGGAGGTCCATCAGGACCACGTGGGGCCGGGTGGCGGCGGCCACGGCCACCGCCTCGGCGCCGTCGGCGGCCTCGCCCACCACCCGCATCCCCGGGGCGGCCCGGAGCAGGGCGGCCAGACCGGCGCGGATCAGCACCTGGTCGTCGACGACGAGAACCCCCACCGACCTACTGCTGCGGGACATGAGCCTCCTGGTCCTTACGGTTCGACGCCAGCAGCGGGCAGGTTTGGTCCGAATCGCGGGCGGGCGCGGCCCGAGCCCACGCCCACGCGCGCCGCGCGCTTCGGTCACACGCGCCGCCGGGAACCGGCCCGGTCGGACCTCCGCTGTCGCCGGTCGACCTCCGCCCGACGACAGCGGCTA
This sequence comes from Micromonospora sp. AMSO12t, assembly GCF_008806585.1. Lineage (NCBI taxonomy): Bacteria > Bacillati > Actinomycetota > Actinomycetes > Micromonosporales > Micromonosporaceae > Micromonospora > Micromonospora sp. AMSO12t. The sequence continues at coordinate 793 of NZ_WAAS01000259.1, read as the reverse complement.
CGCCCTCAGCCGACGGACGAGTTTGCGCAGGCCGGACTGCCAGCCGTCCGGGTCCTCCGCCTTGCGGCGGGCGTAGTCGGCGACCTCGGGGTGCGGCAGGATCAGGAAGCGCTCCTCGGCGATGCCGGCGACCGCCGCGTCGGCGACCTGGTCGGCGGTGAGCACCGCGCCGGAGGCGGCCACGACCCGCGCGCCCAGGTGACCGGCGGCCAGCCCGTCGGCGAGCATCGGCGTGTCCACGCCCTGCGGGCACAGCGCGCTGATCCGGACGCCCTGGTCGCGGTAGGTGACGGAGAGCCACTCGGCAAAGCCGACGGCGGCGTGCTTGGTGGTGGCGTACGGGGCGTCGCCGACCGAGGTCAGCACGCCCGCCGCCGAGCAGGTGTGCAGCAGGTAGCCGCCGCCCCGGGCGAGCATCGCCGGCAGCACCGCGCGGGCCGCGTAGACGTGGGAGAGCACGTTGACCCGCCAGGCGCGGTCCCAGCCGGCGTCGTCGACCTCCATCCCGCCGCCGGAGGTGACGCCCGCGTTGGCGCAGAACAGGTCGATGCGCCCGTACCGCTGCTCGGTGTCGGCGACCAGCGCGCGGACCTGCTCCTCGTCGGTGACGTCCAGCCCGACGGCGCGGGCGACGGGGCCGAGGCCCTCGGCCACCGCGCGGGCCGCCTCGGCGTCGAGGTCGGCCACCACCACGGCGGCGGCACCCTCGGCGGCGAAGCGACGGGCCAGGGCCGAGCCGATCCCGCCGGCCCCGCCGGTGAGCACCACCACCCGGTCGGTCAGGTTCACCGCG
>NZ_WAAS01000258.1:0-8892 GCF_008806585.1 Micromonospora sp. AMSO12t | reverse complement strand
TGAGCGGCGGTCCGGAGGGCCGACGGAGGGTGAGCGGCGGTCCGGAGGGCCGGCCGACGGGGACGCGCACCGTGGGGCGGCGCGGCTCGCCGATCCGCGCCAGGTCGAGATCGTGGCGCACACCGACGGGCCGATGCTGGTGCTCGGCGGTCCCGGCACGGGCAAGACCGCCACGCTGGTCGAGGCCGTCGCCGCGCGGGTGGCCGAGGGCGTCGACCCGGAGCGGATCCTGGTGCTCACCTTCGGCCGCCGGGGCGCCACCGCGCTGCGCCAGCGGATCGAGGCCTGCGTCGCCGAGGGCGGGCACCGCGTGCTGCGCGAGCCGCTGGTGCGCACCCTCCCGGCGTACGCCTTCGGGCTGCTGCGGCGGGCGGCGGCCGAGCGCGGCGAGCCGTCCCCCCGGCTGCTCACCGGGCCGGAGCAGGATCTGATCATCCGCGAGCTGCTCGACGTGGTCGGCGAGGCGCCCGACGACGACCCGGTCGGCTGGCCGGAGGACCTGCGCCCCGCGTTGCGCACCCGGGCCTTCGCGGCGCAGCTGCGCGACCTGCTGATGCGCGCCGCCGAGCGGGGCGTCGGTCCCGTCGAGCTGGCCCGGCTGGGCGAGAAGCTCGGCCGCGCCGACTGGCCCGCCGCCGCGCGGTTCCTGCGGGAGTACGTGGCCGTGCTCGCCCTGCGCGACGTCAGCAACCGCGGCTCCGTCGCGTACGACCCGGCCGAGCTGGTCCGGGCCGCCACCGGAATGCTGCTCGACGACCCCGAGCTGCTCGCGGCCGAGCGCCGGCGGCTGGCGTACGTCTACGTCGACGAGCTGGCCGACACCGACCCGGCCCAGCAGGACCTGCTCGCGACGGTGGCCGGAGGCGGCAAGCCCCTGGTCGCGTTCGCCGACCCGGATTCCTCCACGTACGCGTTCCGGGGCGCCGACCCGGCGGGGGTGGCCACGTTTCCGCACCGCTTCCGCACCGCCTCGGGAGCGCCCGCGGCACAGGTGGTGCTCACCACCTCCTACCGGGCCGGTGCCCGGCTGCTCGCCGCGTCCGGCCGGCTGGCGCGACGGCTGCGCGGTCCGGCTGCGCACCGCCGGCTGCACCCGCTGCCCGACGCGCCGCCCGGCGCGGTCGAGGTACGCACCTTCCGCTCGGCCACCAGCGAGGCGGCCTGGCTGGCGCACGCCCTGCGCGAGGCACACCTGCTCGGCGGCGTGCCCTGGTCGGAGATGGCCGTGCTGGTGCGCTCCACCGGGCGGCAGTTGCCCTCGCTGCAACGTGCCCTGCACGCCGCCGGGGTGCCCACCGTCGTGCACGGCGAGGACCTGCCGCTGCACCTGCAACCGGCGGTCGCGCCGCTGCTGCTCCTGCTGCGCTGCGCCCTGGAGCCCGAGCGGCTCGACGAGGAGGCCGCCGTGGCGCTGCTGCACTCGTCGCTCGGCGGCGCCGATCCGCTGGCCGAGCGGCGGCTGCGGCAGGGGCTGCGCGCCCTGGCGCTGGCCGGCGGCGACCGCCGGCCCTCGGGCGAACTGATCGTGGAGGCGCTGCGCGACCCGGCCGGGTTGGCCGGGATCGAGCGGCACTGGGCGGAGCCGGCGCAGACCGTGGCCGGTCTGCTGGCCGTGGCCCGGGAGTCCGCCGCGCGGCCCGGCGCCACGGCGGAGGACGTGCTCTGGGCGGTGTGGCGGGCCACCGGGCTCGCCGAGCTGTGGTCCGCGGCGACCGGCCGCGGCCAGACGGTGACCGGCGAGGGCGACGTCGCGCGGCGCCGCCGCGCCGAGGCGGCCGACCGCGACCTCGACGCCGTGATGGTCCTCTTCGACGCGGCGGCCCGGTTCACCGACCGGCTGCCCGGCGCGCGTACGGAGGTCTTCCTCGACCACGTCCTCGGTCAGGACCTGCCGGCCGACACCCTCGCCCCGACCGCCGACCGGGGGGAGACGGTGCGGCTGCTCACCGCCCACGCCGCGAAGGGGCTGGAGTGGGATCTCGTGGCGGTCGCCGGGGTGCAGGAGGGCGTCTGGCCCGACCTGCGCCTGCGTGGCAGCCTGCTCGGCTCGGAGCGCCTGGTCGACGTGCTCGCCGGCCGGACGGCCGGCGCGGGCGTGGTGGCGGCCCTGGTCGGGCAGACCTCGGCGCTGCTCGACGAGGAGCGCCGGCTGTTCCACGTCGCGGTCACCCGGGCCCGGCGACGGCTGCTGGTCAGCGCGGTCGCCTCCGCCGCGGTGGGCGGCGACGACCACGAGGAGCAGCCGAGCCGCTTCCTCTACGAGCTGGGCCCCACCGACCCGACCGACCCGTCCGCCCCGACGGCTCCCACCGATCCGCCGGATCCGACCGGCCCGACGGATCCCACTGACCCGGAGGAGCCGGATCGACCGGGGGCGTTGCCGGTGAGCCGGCCGCCCCGGGCGCTGACCCTGCCGGCGCTGGTGGCGGAGCTGCGTACCGCCGTCAGCGACCCGGCCGTGACCTACGCCCGGCGGCAGGCGGCGGCTGCCGAGCTGGCCCGGCTCGCCGCCGCCGGGGTGGCCGGCGCGCACCCGGACGACTGGTGGGGGCTGCGGCAGCTCTCCGACGACCGCCCGCTGGTCGACGAGGGGGAGCCGGTCCGGGTCACCCCGTCGGCGATGGAGAGCGCGCTGCGGTGCAGCCTGCGCTGGCTGCTGGAGCGGCACGGCGGCAGCCCGCCGGCCAGCGCCGCCCAGGGCGTCGGCAACCTGGTGCACGCCGCCGCGATGCTCGCCGAGGACGCCAGCGCCGACCGGGGAGCGCTGCTGGACTACGTCGCCGCCCGGTTCGACGTCATCGAGCTGGCCGCCCGCTGGATGGTCGGTCCGGAGCACAGCCGCGCCGAGGCGATGGTGGACAAGCTGCTCCGCTGGCTGGCCGCGAATCCGCGCCGGCTGCTCGCCATCGAGCACGAGTTCGCGGTGCGCCTCGACGACCCGCACCGGCCGGTCGAGCTGGTCGGCCGGGTCGACCGGCTGGAGGTCGACGAGGACGGCCGGCTGGTCGTCATCGACCTGAAGACCGGCAAGTCCACCGCCGTCACGGCCAACGACCTCGCCGAGCACCCACAGCTCGGCGCCTACCAGGCGGCGGTGGAGGCGGGGGCCTTCGCCGACTTCGGCGAGGAGTCCGGCGGCGCGGCCCTGGTGCAGCTCGGCACCGGCGCGAAGGACGCGAAGGAGCAGAGCCAGGCGCCGGCGGGGGAGGGCCCGGAGGCCGGCTGGGCGACCGCGCTGGTGCGGCGTACCGCGGATACGATGGCCGCCGCCACCTTCGCCGCGGTCGCCAACTCCAAGTGCCGGGTCTGCCCGGTGCGTACGAGCTGCCCGGTGTCCGGGCAGGGCCGCCAGGTGGTCGAGCCGCCGACCACCCGTCGTCCGGAGACGCCTTGACGCAGCCCGCCCTCTTCAGCAGCGCGACCCCTGCGCCCCGGGTCGCCGACGCCGGTCCCCGCTACACGCCGGTGGAGCTGGCGAAGCTGCTGCGGCTGCCCGCGCCGACCCGGGAACAGGCCGCGATCATCGCCGCCCCCGTCGAGCCGCTGCTGGTGGTCGCGGGCGCCGGGTCGGGCAAGACGGAGACGATGGCCGCCCGGGTGGTCTGGCTGGTCGCCAACTCGTACGTGCGGCCGGAGCAGGTGCTCGGGCTCACCTTCACCCGCAAGGCCGCCGGGGAGCTGGCGCACCGGGTGCGTACGCGGCTCGACCAGTTGGTGCGGCGGCTCGGGCGGCGGGGGCGCGACCCGCTCGACGACCCGCTGGCCGGGGAGCCGACCGTCTCCACCTACCACTCGTACGCGGGCCGGATCGTCACCGAGCACGGGCTGCGGGCGGGCTACGAGCCGTCCACCCGGCTGCTCACCGAGGCGTCCCGCTGGCAGCTGGTCGACCTGCTCGTGCGCAACTACGACGGCGACATGTCCGGGGTGGACCGGATGCCGAGCACGATCACCGACGCGGTGCTGGCGCTGGCCGGCGAGCTCGACGAGCACCTGGTCGACCCGGACGCGCTGGCCGCGTGGACGGGCCGGTTCTTCGCCGAGGTGCAGGTGCGCCCCGGCCGGGTCTACGCCGACGTGCGCAAGGCGCTGCAACTCCAGCAGATCCGGCTGAAGCTGCTCCCGCTGGTGCGCGCGTACGCCCGGCGCAAGGAGGACTTCGAGGCGATGGACTTCGCCGACCAGCTCGCGCGGGCGGCCCGGGTCGCCCGCGACCACCCGGGCGTCGGCGAGATCGAGCGGGACCGGTTCCGGGTGGTGCTGCTCGACGAGTACCAGGACACCAGCCATGCCCAGGTGGTGCTGCTCAACGCGCTCTTCGGCGGCGGGCACCCGGTGACGGCGGTCGGCGACCCCTGCCAGTCGATCTACGGCTGGCGCGGGGCGAGCGCCGGCACCCTGGACCGCTTCCCCACGGAGTTCGCCCGCGCAGGCGGTGCGCCGGCCGAGGTGCTCAGCCTCACCACGAGCTGGCGCAACCGGCCCGAGATCCTCGGTGTCGCCAACGCGCTGGCCACCCCGCTGCGGGCCGCCGGCGCCCGGGTGCCGGAGCTGCGCGCGGCGATGAGCGTCAAGGAGCCGGTCCCGCACCGCAGCGCCCGCGGCGCCGCCGGCGGCACCGTCCACTGCGCCCTGCTGCGGACGTACGCCGACGAGGCCGACTGGATCGCCGACAGCGTGCTGCACGCCTGGCGCGGCGCGGCCGGGATGCCCGGCGTGCTGCCCGAGCACATCCCGGTGCCGCTGCGGCCCACGACCGCCGTGCTCGTACGGCTGCGCAGCCAGATTCCGGCGATCGAGTCGGCGCTGCGCGAGCGCGGCCTGCCGGTCGAGGTGGTGGGCCTGGGTGGCCTGCTGGACACCCCCGAGGTGCGGGACGTGGTGTGCACGCTGCGGGTGCTGGCCGACCCGACGGACGGCGCCGCGCTGCTGCGGCTGCTGACCGGCGCGCGCTGGCGGATCGGGCCCCGTGACCTGGTGGCCCTGCACCGCCGGGCGAAGTCCATCGCGGCGGCCCGGCGCAGGCTCGCCGACGACGGCACCCCGGAGATCAGCCCGGACCTGCTCGACGAGGCGACCCTGGTGGAGGCGCTGGCCGACCTGGGCCCGGCGCAGGCGTACTCGGCGGAGGGCTACGCGCGGCTGCGGGCGTACGCCCGGGAGCTGGGCCTGCTGCGCTACCGGCTGGACCAGTCCCTGCCGGAGCTGATCGCGGACATCGAGCGGACGATCGGCCTGGACGTGGAGGTGGCGGTGCGGGCCGGCCGGGACGGGGCCGGGGACGCCGGCCTGGCGCGGGGCCACCTGGACGCGCTCGGCGACGTCGCCGCCCGCTTCAGCGGGGAGACGCCGGGCGCCACCCTGTCGGGGTTCCTGGCCTACCTGGCCGCCGCCGAGGACGAGGAACGCGGCCTCACGCCGGGCGAGGTGGAGGTGGTCGAGGGCGCGGTGCAGATCCTCACCGCGCACGCCGCGAAGGGCCTGGAGTGGGACGTGGTCGCGGTGGCCGGCCTGAGCCGGGGCGTCTGGCCGGGGCCGGTGCGCAACTCCGACCACTGGCTCGGCGGGCTGGGCGTGCTGCCGTTCCCGTTGCGCGGCGACGCCGACGGGCTGCCGGAGCTGGGCCTGGCCGAGGCCGAGGACCAGCGGGGGGTGGCCCGGGCGCTGGAGGACTTCACCGACGCCTGGCGGGCGCACGACGAGCGGGAGGAGCGCCGGCTGGCGTACGTGGCGGTGACCCGGCCCCGGCGGCTGCTGCTCTGCTCCGGCTACTGGTGGGGGGAGGGCACCAAACGGCCGCGCGGCCCGTCGGTGCTGCTGCGGGAGGTGCACGACGCCTGCCTGGACGCCCGCGCCGGGCACCTGGTGGACGAGTGGGCGCCGGAGCCGCCGGGCGACGCGGTCAACCCGACGACCGAGGTGGTGCTGCGCGCCGAGTGGCCGGCCGACCCGCTGGGCGCCCGCCGGCCGGCGCTGGCCGAGGCGGCAGCCCTGGTCCGCCGCTTCCTCGCCGACGGCGACCCGGCGGCCCGCCCACTGTCCGACGGGGACGCGGCCGCCCGCCCGCTGCCCGGCGGCGAGACGGCCGAACGGACGCCGTCCGGCGGCGACGACACCGCCGGGGTGGGCGCGGACCCGTCGGCCGACGACGCGGACGTGGCGCGGTGGCGGCGGGAGGCCGACCTGCTGCTCGCCGAGCGGGCCGAGCTGACCCGGCAGTCCGGTGCCGTCGAGGTGGCCCTGCCCGGCCAGCTGTCGGTGACCCAGTTGGTGGCGCTGCGCCGGGATCCGGCGGCGCTGGCCCGCGCGCTGCGCCGCCCGGTGCCCACCGAACCCAATCCGTACGCCCGCCGGGGCACCGCCTTCCACACCTGGCTGGAGCAGCGGTTCGGCGCCGACCGGCTGCTCGACCTGGACGAGCTGCCGGGTGCGGCGGACGCGGACGCGGCGCCGGACGAGGCGTTGGCCGAGCTCCAGGAGCGCTTCCTGGCCAGCGAGTGGGCCGACCGGGTGCCGGTCGAGGTGGAGGTGCCCTTCGCCACAGTGATCGCCGCAGTGGTGGTCCGGGGGCGGATGGACGCCGTCTTCGCCCGGCCGGGCGGGCGGTTCGACGTGGTCGACTGGAAGACCGGCCGGCAGCCCGCCGGCGCAGCCGCCGAGGTGGCCGCCGTGCAGCTCGCGGTCTACCGGCTGGCCTGGGCGGAGCTGGCCGGCGTGCCGGTGGAGCGGGTCGGCGCGGCGTTCCACTACGTGCGGGACGGGGTCACGGTCCGCCCGGCGGACCTGCTCGACGCGGACGGGCTGACCGCGCTGATCGCCTCCGTACCGGAAATTCCGGCAGACGGTGGTGCCGGGACGAATCCATGATAGGTTGGTCGCGTTGCAGTTATGGTTCCCAGAGACTCTGTGTGCGCCTGGAGGATTGTGGCCCAGGCGCTCTTTGTTGTGTCCGGAGTTCTCCGGGCGGGGCGACCAGAAGCGACAAGCGAGCCAGGCAGTTCCGCGTGGCGCGCTCCTCTTCGAGCCCGCAACAAGTGCGGGTTCGACGTTCCGTCAAGGAGACGAAACAAAAATGGCTATTGGCACCGTCAAGTGGTTCAACGCTGACAAGGGCTTCGGCTTCATCACCCCGGACGGCGGCGGCGCCGACGTCTTCGCCCACTTCTCGGCGATCCAGTCCTCCGGCTACCGGAGCCTGGACGAGAACCAGCGGGTCGAGTTCGAGGTGACCCAGGGCCAGAAGGGCCCGCAGGCGGAGAACATCCGCCCGCTCTGATCTTCGGATCTTCCAGTAACACCCACCGCGCCCTCCGGGTGCGGTGACGGGACCGGCCCGCCGCACCGTCGACCTGCGTGAGCAGGCGGCGAACGGCGGCGGGCCGGGGCCCGTACCCCTTTCGGTTCGTGCTTGTGAGTCACCCGCGGCCTGGTCCGCCGGTGACAGCGCCGCCTCCGGCGCCCTCCCTCGACACGTGCCGCGTCGAGGAAGGCTTCCGCATGACCACTGTCGTACCCTCTTTCGCCCTCACCGGGCTGGCCCCGGCGCTGCTCGCCGAGCTGACCGCCCAGGGCATCACCGAGCCGTTCCCGATCCAGTCGGCGACCCTGCCGGACTCGCTCGCCGGCCGGGACGTGCTCGGTCGGGGCCGCACCGGCTCCGGCAAGACGCTCGCCTTCGGGCTTCCCCTGCTGTCCCGCACCGCCGGCCGCCGGGCCCGCCCGGGCCGACCGCTGGCCCTGGTGCTGGTGCCCACCCGCGAGCTGGCCCAGCAGGTCACCACCGCGCTCGACCCGTACGCCCGCGCCGTCGGGCTGCGCTGCGCCACCGTCGTCGGCGGGCTCTCGCTGCAACGCCAGGCGGACGCCCTGCGCGCCGGCGCCGAACTGGTCGTGGCCACCCCCGGCCGGCTGCACGACCTGATCAACCGCGGCGACGCCCGGCTGGACCAGGTCGGCATCACCGTGCTCGACGAGGCCGACCAGATGGCCGACATGGGCTTCCTGCCGCAGGTCACCAAGCTGCTGGAGCAGGTCGCCCCGAACGGGCAGCGGATGCTCTTCTCGGCCACCCTGGACGGCGGCGTGGACAAGCTGGTGCGCCGCTTCCTCAGCAACCCGGTCTCGCACTCGGTCGACCCGGGCACCGCCACGGTGACCGCGATGACCCACCACGTGCTGCACGTCGACGCGGTGGACAAGCCCACCGCGCTGACCTGGATCGCCGCCCGCGAGGGCCGCACCATCCTGTTCATGGGCACCAAGCACCGCGCCGACCGGCTCGCCCGCCAGTTGCTGGCCAAGGGGGTACGCGCGGCCGCGCTGCACGGCGGCAAGTCGCAGCCGCAGCGCACCCGGATCCTGGAGCAGTTCCGCACCGGGCAGGTGACGGCGCTGGTCGCCACCGACGTGGCGGCCCGGGGCATCCACGTCGACGGGCTCGACATGGTGGTCAACGTGGACCCGCCAGCCGAGGCGAAGGACTACCTGCACCGTGGTGGGCGTACCGCCCGGGCGGGGGAGTCCGGCACGGTCGTCACCCTGGTCCTGCCGGAGCAGCGCCGGGACGTGTCCCGGCTGATGTCGACCGCCGGCATCCGTCCCGAGTCCGTCCAGGTGCGCTCCGGCGACGAGGCCCTGGCCCGGGTGACCGGCGCCCGGGAGCCGTCCGGCGTGCCGGTGACGATCGCGCCGCCCGCGCCGCAGGCCGCCTCCGCCGGGTCTGCCGGCGGCCGGTCGGTCGGCCGCGCCGGTGAGGGCGGCCGGGCTCCGCACCGCGCCTCGGGGCGGCCCCGCCGCTCGCGGCGCCCCCGCACCCCGCACGCCTCCTGACCAACCCCTCCGCGTTCCGCTCTCCGTCGGCTCCGGGCACCCGTGCCCGGAGCCGACGGCTGA
>NZ_WAAS01000257.1:0-8952 GCF_008806585.1 Micromonospora sp. AMSO12t | reverse complement strand
GGTGTCTTGGGGTCAGTTGGACCAGCGGCGCAGTTCGCGCTTCGCCAGCGAGGAACGGTGGACCTCGTCTGGGCCGTCCGCCAGGCGCAGCGTCCGCGACTGGGCCCAGAGGGCGGCGAGCGGGGTGTCCTGGCTGACGCCGGCTCCGCCGTACGCCTGGATGGCCTTGTCGATCACCCACTCGGCCATGGCGGGAGTGGCGATCTTGATGGCCTGGATCTCGGTGTGCGCACCCTTGTTGCCGACCGTGTCCATCAGCCAGGCGGTCTTGAGCACCAGCAGCCGGGCCTGCTCGATGCGCACCCGGGACTCGGCGATCCACTCGCGTACCACGCCCTGTTCGGCGAGCGGCCGGCCGAACGCGACCCGCTCGAGCGCCCGCCGGCAGAGCAGCTCCAGGGCCCGTTCCGCCATGCCGATCAGCCGCATGCAGTGGTGGATCCGGCCGGGACCGAGCCGGGCCTGGGCGATCGCGAATCCCGTGCCCTCCGCTCCGACCAGGTTCTCCACCGGTACGCGGACGTCGGCGAAGTCGACCTCGGCGTGGCCGCCGTGCGAGGCGTCGCTGTAGCCGAACACCGTCATGCCCCGCCGCACGGTGACGCCCGGGGTGTCCCGGGGCACCAGGATCATGCTCTGCTGGCGGTGCCGGTCGGCCGCCGGGTCGGTCTTGCCCATCACGATGAAGATCTCGCAGCGCGGGTCCATCGCCCCGGACGACCACCACTTGCGCCCGTCGACCACGTAGTGGTCGCCGTCGCGGGTGATCCGGGTGGCGATGTTTGTCGCGTCCGAGGACGCCACCTCCGGCTCGGTCATGCAGAACGCGGAGCGGATCTCGCCCTCCAGCAGCGGGCGCAGCCAGCGCTCCTGCTGCCCCGGCGAGCCGAACTCGGCGAGCAGTTCCATGTTGCCCGTGTCGGGCGCGGCGCAGTTGAGCGCCTCCGGGGCCAGGTGCGGGCTGCGCCCGGTCAGCTCGGCCAGCGGGGCGTACTGGAGGTTGGTCAGGCCGGCGCCGTGGCGCGGGTCGGGGAGGAAGAGGTTCCACAGGCCGCGCTTGCGCGCCTCGGCCTTCAGCTCGGCCATCACCGGGGGCCGGGCCCACGGGTCGCCGGCGGCGGCCACCTGCGCGGCGTGCACCGGCTCGGCCGGGTACACGTGCTTGTCCAGGAACGCGGTCAGCTCGGCCCGCAGCTGCTCGGTGCGGGTGTCGTAGGCGAAGTCCATCAACGCTCCCTGGCGGCGGTCAGCCCGTGTTCGACCAGCGGTGCCACCATGTCGCCGATCCGGTCGAAGCCCTCGCCGAGCGTCTGCCCGAGCGTGTGCCGGTAGTGGATGCCCTCGCAGATCACCGCGAGCTTGAAGCAGCCGAGCGCGACGTGCCAGTGCAACGGCCCGACGTCGACGTCGCCGCGCCCGGCGTACCGCTCGATCAGCTCCGTCCCGGTGGGGAACCCGGCGCGCGGCCCGAGCCCGTCGGCGACCGGGTTGCCGGCGGCCGATTCGCTGCCGCCGAGCACGTCCCAGTAGGTCAGCAGCAGCCCCAGGTCGGCCAGCGGGTCGCCGAGGGTGGCCATCTCCCAGTCGAGCACGGCCCGTACGGCCACCGGGTCGACGGTGGCGAGCAGGTTGTCCAGCCGGTAGTCGCCGTGCACGATCCGGCCGGCGTTGGCGCCCTCCGGCACGGTGCCGGCGAGCAGGTCCCGCAGCTCCTCGATGCCGGGCAGCGGCCGGCTGCGGGACCGGTCGAGCTGGCCGGCCCACCGGCGGACCTGCCGCGCGAGGTAGCCCTCCGGGCGGCCGAAGTCGCCCAGCCCGACCGAGGCGGGCTCGACCGCGTGCAGCGCGGCGAGGGTGTCCATCATCGCCAGCGCCAGCTCCCGCCGCTGGCCGTCCGTGAGCGGGTCGGTCTGGGCTCGGGTGCGCAACACCTCGCCGTGCACGCGCTCCATCAGGTAGAAGGGCGCGCCGATCACCTCGGCGTCCTCGCAGAGCAGCAGCGCGGCGGGCACCGGCACGTCGGTCGGCGCCAGCGCGGAGATCACCCGGTACTCCCGGGCCATGTCGTGCGCGGTGGCCAGCACGTGCCCGAGCGGCGGGCGGCGCAGCACGACCTCGTGCCCGCCGGCGTGCAGCAGGTAGGTCAGGTTGGACTTGCCGCCGGCGATCAGCCGGGCCCGCAGCGGGCCGTCGGCCAGCTCGGGCCGGTGCCGGGCCAGGTGGGCGGCGAGCCGGTCGAGATCCAGCCCGCGGGGGGCGGCGGCGGGGCTGCTGCCCGGCCCGTGCGCGTCGACGGCCGGCTCGGTCATCCGTTTAGTTGATGGCAGCTCCGCCATGTTGTCAAGGTCGGGAGTTGACCCTCGGGACATGCCGCGGCAACAGGGGCGAAACGCCCACCGGCCAGGCTGGGGCCCAGCCTGCCGGCCAGCGGTGCCGGCCCGCCGAGCGGAGGGTTCAGACATGTTGCTGCGAGTTCGGGTCACCCTGCCGGACCGTCCGGGCACGCTCGGTCAGGTGGCGCGCACCATGGGCGTGTCCGGTGCGGACATCGTCCAGGTGGTCGTCCTGGAGCGGCTCGGCGGGCGGGCGGTGGACGACTTCACCGTGGTCTGGCCGGGCGCGGCGCGGGTCGAGCGGCTGCTCGCCGGGCTGGCGGCGATCCCCGGCGTCCGGGTGGACGGGGTGTGGCGGGCGATCGGCGCGCCCACCACCTCCGGGCAGGACGCCGAGCTGCTGGCCCAGGTCGCGGCCAACCCGGTCGACGGCGTCGCCACGCTGGTCGACGCCGTTCCCGGGCTGCTCGCCGCCGACTGGGCGGTCGCCGCGGTGGTGCCGGTGGACTGGGCCGCCCGGAGCGGGGCCGCCGGGGAGGCGACCGTCGGGTACGCGAGCTGGCGCGCGCCCGTACCGCCGCCGCTGCCGGAGGTGACCCCGCTGCGGGCCCGGGCGATCAGCACGCCCGGCGGCGCGCACGTCGCGGTCGCGCCGTTCGGCCGGGCCGGCCTGGTGCTGGTGGTGGCCCGGGAGTGCGCCGGTACGCCGGCCGCGGCGGCGTTCCACGCCACGGAGGTGGACCGGCTGGCGCAGCTCGTCCGGGCCGCCGCGGTGATCCTCGGCGACCGGCTCGACCTGGTCGGGGCGCCGCCGGTGGCCGCCAAGCCCTGAGCCGGCCCCACGTCGCCGAGCCGGCCCGGACCTGAGCCAGCGGGGACCTCTGCGCCGGCCCGACGGCCGGCACTGTGGCGCAGGTCGCGCGACGGAACCGTAGCCGTCACCCCCGGGCAACCGGCCCGCAACAGCCACCGACGAGGGTCGTAGGCGGAAGGGAGCGGACCATGACGCTGTGGCGGATCCGAGCGACCGTGGACGACCGGCCGGGCTACCTGTCGGTGCTCACGGCCAGCCTGGCGTTGCGGGGGGTCAACATCCTCGCCGTGCAGGTGCACACCACCGAGCGGGGCGCCGTCGACGACTTCCTGGTCGACGCGCCGGACACGCTCGACGAGGCCGGCCTCGTCGCCGCCGTGCGGCGGGGGCGGGGCCGGGACTGCTGGGTGGCGCGCAGCGAGGCGCGCGGGCTCGCCGACCAGCCGACCCGGGCACTCGGGCTGGCCACCCGGCTGGTGCGGGACCCGGACGCGACCGGGGAGGCGCTGCGTGCCCTGCTCGGCGCGGACGCGGTCGCCTGGCGACCCGCGTCGGCGGGCTGCGGCGGTGGGCTGGCCGACACCACCATGCTGCTGGACGACCCGGCCGGCGGGTCGTACGCGCTGCGCCGCGCCGTGCCGGGCTTCACCCCGGCCGAGTACGCCCGCGCCCAGGCCCTGGTCGAGCTGTCGGCCGCCGTCGTGCGCCGGGCCGCCGAGCAGGTCACCCTGGTGCTGCCCGACGGCGCCGAGGCGACCGTACGGCCCGCGACCGCCGACGACCTGCCCGGCGTGGTCGAGCTGCACGAGGGCTGCTCGGCGCACAGCCGGTACCGGCGCTACCTCGGCGGCGCGGGGACGCCGGCCACGGCCCGGCTGCGCCGGCTGCTGGAGCCGGCCCGGGGCGTGACCCTGCTCGCCACGGCCGGCGACGCTGGGGCGACGCAGCCGGCCGGCGACACCGGGGCGGAGTCGGTCGTGGCGATGGCGAACCTGCTCGCCGAGGGCGACGAGGCCGAGGTGGCGCTGCTGGTCCGCGACGACTGGCAGCGTCGGGGCCTCGGCTCGGCCCTGCTGCGCCGGCTGGTCCGGCACGCCGAGCAGGCCGGCTACGCGGCCCTGGTGCTGCACGTCCACGCGGAGAACGCCCCGATGCTGCGCACCGTGCGGCGGCTCGGCCGGCCCACGCCGGCCGAGCGGGACGGCGGCCTGGTGACCCTCACCGTTCCGCTGGTCGAGGGCGCGTCCGCGCGGCACGGGGTGTGAGGTCCGCCGCCGTCCGGACGGCACGGGTGGGGTGTCAGCCGTCGCCCGTGTGGCGGCCCTGCACGCAGAACCGGTTGCCCTCCGGGTCGGCGAGCACCACGTACGGCGGCTCGGTGGGGTGCGGGTCGGCGGGGTAGTGCGGCCAGTCGACCCGGCGGGCACCGAGCGCGACCAGTCGGGAGACCTCGTCGTCGAGGTCCACCTCGCCGGCGTCGAGGTCGAAGTGGATCCGGGGAAACTCCTCGACCGGGCTCTCGCTGAGGTCCATGGCGAGGGCGGCGCCGGGCTGGCCGGGCGGCGGCTCCAGCACGATCCAGTCGTCGCCCGGATAGCGGGGCGGGCGGCGTCGGTAGCCGAGCGCGGCGGCCCAGAATGCGCCGGCCCGCTCGCAGTCGGTCACCCCGAGGGAGATCTGCGCGAGTGCGGACACTTGTCGATGCTAGCGACCAGGCGAGTCGCCGTGGCGACCGTCGGGTGTCAGGGAGGGCACCCTGCCATCGCTGTGCGTCAACAGGGTGCCCTCCTCGCAGCTCAGGTCGTCGGGTAGCTGTTGTAGTCGGGGAAGTTGCCGTAGAGGCGGCCGTCGCCGCCCTGGGTCACCGCGTGCACCAGCAGGTCGCCGCCGACGAAGGCGCCCTTCCAGGACGCGCCCCGGCCGCCGAACGGCTCGTCCCGGTCGCCCCGGGAGCGCGGCTTGTTGATGCCCACCTTGAACGCCTGGAGGTCGACCGCGAGCTTGCCGGCCAGCTCCTCGTCGTCGCAGGCCAGCGAGGCGACCAGCGCGCCGTTCGAGGCGTTCATCGCGGCCAGCAGTTCGTCGGTGGTGTCCACCACGACGATGGTGTCGACCGGGCCGAACGGCTCGGCGTGCATGAGCCGGGACCGGCCGGGCGGGGCCAGCAGCACCGACGGGGCCACGTACGCGGAGGTGTCCTGTCCGTCGAGGAAAGGCGCGCCGGTGAGCTTGCCCCGGTGCAGCGGCACGGCGCCGCCGCGTACCGCCTCGTCGACCTTGCGGCGCAGCTCGTCGGCCTTGGCGGCGCTGATCAGCGGGCCGAAGTCCAGCTCGGGCAGCGGGTCACCGGCGGTCCAGTCGTCGCCGACGGCGAGCGGGTGCCCGAACCGGACGGAGCGTACGACCGGCAGGTACATGTCGAGGAACTCGTCGACGAGGTCCCGCTGGACCACGAAGCGCGGGTACGCGGTGCAGCGCTGCTTGCCGTACTCGAAGCCCTTTTTGAGGTGCCCGGCGAGCAGGTCCCACTGGGAGAAGTTCCAGATGCCCCAGGCGTTGAGGCCCTCCTGCTCGATGAAGTGCCGCTTGTCGGAGTCGAGCAGCGCGGCGGCGACCTTGCCGCCGTTGGAGCGCCCGCCGACGAACGCCACCGCGCCGATCTCGGGCGCCCGGACGAGCACCTCGGACAGCTCCTCGCCGCCGCCGGAGACCAGGGTGGCGGGCAGCCCGGCCCGGCGCATCAGCGCGTGCGCGACGGTGAGGCAGACCGCCCCGCCCTGCGAGGGGGTCTTGGCGATGACCGCGTTGCCGGCGAGCAGCTGCACCAGCTCGGCGTGCACGAGCACGCTCATCGGGTAGTTCCACGACGCGATGTTGCTGACCGGTCCCGGCAGCGGCTCCCGGCCGTCGGCGAGCATCCGGTCGATCTCGTCGACGTACCACCGGACGCCGTCCAGCGCCCGGTCCACGTCGGCGCAGGCCAGCCGCCACGGCTTGCCGATCTCCCAGACCAGCAGCAGGGCGAGCAGGTCGCGGTGGGCGGTGAGCGCGTCCAGGGCGTCGGTGACCCGGGCCTTGCGCTCGGCGAGCGGGGTGCCGGCCCAGGCCCGGTGCGCGGCGGCGGCGTGCGCGACCGCGGCGCGGGCGGACTCCGCGTCGAGGCGGGCCAGGTTGACCAGCACGGTGTTGTCCACCGGCGTGCGTACGGGGCTGGGGGTGCCCACGGCGTGCCAGTCACCGCGGACGAGGTTGTGCAGGGTGGTGACACCGTCGACCGGGGAGCCGAACGCCTCGGGCGCGGCGGCCACCGCGCGGGCGAGGGTGTCGGACCAGGCGGTGCCGTCGGCGAGTCGTAGAGCCATCGCGATCTCCTCAGGTTGGCCGGGGGAGCGGCAACGTCGATGGCACCGCTGGTGTGGGCGTACTGTCGCGCGCCGGAAAGGGGCGGGCAACAGTACGTTCGTATGCCGGAACGCCCGGCCCGTCGCCCGCCCGGCCGCGACGCGCTTATTCGCCCACCCGTCCCGGCGATGACCTGCCCGTACGCCGTAATTCGATCCATGCATCTCGATGGTGTGACGTACGTCCGGTGTGCAGGTAAGGGCTTTCCCGTCAGCCCCCCTGCGCGGGCGCTCTGCGGGCGCCCCGCAGGCGTCTTCACAAACCGGCGACCGTCGCATTACATTGTCGGTCATCCATGGGAGCGCTCCCGGGCCCGTGGCCGCACCCCCACCACCCTCGCCGGCACGCCCCGACCACCATTCCGCGCGCCGTCCCAGGTGCCGCCGGCGACGCCACCGACAGGAGCCCGTCATGCGTCACCCGAGACGTCCGCGCCGGCCGGGCGAGCAGCCCTGGCTGCCCCGCCTGCTGGCCGCCGGCAGCGCCCTCGCCGCCGGCCTCGCCCTCGCCGTCACCGCCCCGGCGCCCGCCTCCGCCGCGACGCCCGCCGCCGGGGGCGCCACGCGGACCGCGCCCCTCGCCGCCGCGGCGCCCGCCGCCGCCTTCAACTACGCCGAGGCGTTGCAGAAGTCGCTCTACTTCTACGAGGCGCAGCAGTCCGGCCCGCTGCCGGACTGGAACCGGGTCTCCTGGCGCGGTGACTCCGCGCTCACCGACGGCGCCGACGTCGGGCGCGACCTCACCGGCGGCTGGTACGACGCCGGCGACCACGTCAAGTTCGGCTTCCCGATGGCGTTCAGCGCCACCATGCTCGCCTGGGGCGCCGTCGAGTACCGCGCCGGCTACGTCGCCTCCGGCCAGCTGCCGCACCTGCTCAACAACCTGCGCTTCGTCAACGACTACTTCATCAAGGCGCACCCGGCGCCCAACGTGCTCTACGGACAGGTCGGCAAGGGCGACGACGACCACAAGTGGTGGGGCCCGGCCGAGGTGATGCAGATGGCGCGGCCCGCGTACAAGATCGACGCGAGCTGCGGCGGCGCGGACCTGGCGGGGGAGACGGCGGCGGCGATGGCCGCGGCGTCGATGGTCTTCCGGCCCACCGACGCCGCCTACGCCGACAAGCTGCTCGGGCACGCCAGGCAGCTCCACACGTTCGCCGACACGGTGCGCAAGAGCTACCACGAGTGCATCACCGACGCGACCAGCTTCTACCGCTCCTGGAGCGGCTGGCAGGACGAGCTGGTCTGGTCCGCGATCTGGCTGCACCGGGCCACCGGCGAGGCCGCCTACCTCGCCAAGGCCGAGAGCGAGTACGACAAGCTCGGCACCGAGAACCAGAGCACCACCCGCTCCTACAAGTGGACCATCGCCTGGGACAACAAGCAGTTCGGGGCGTACGTGCTGCTGGCCAACCTGACCGGCAAGCAGAAGTACGTCGACGACGCCAACCGCTGGCTCGACTACTGGACCGTCGGCGTCAACGGGCAGCGGGTGCCGTACTCGCCCGGCGGGATGGCCGTGCTCGACTCGTGGGGCGCGCTGCGCTACGCGGCGAACACGTCCTTCGCGGCCCTCGTCTACAGCGACAAGACCACCGACGCCACCCGCAAGGCCCGCTACAAGGACTTCGCCGTCCGGCAGATCAACTACGCCCTCGGTGACAACCCGCGCGCCTCCAGCTACGTCATCGGTTTCGGCGCCAACTCCCCGAAGAACCCGCACCACCGCACCGCGCACGGCTCCTGGTGGGACAGCCAGACGGTGCCCGTCGAAACCCGGCACACCCTCTACGGCGCGCTGGTCGGCGGCCCGTCGGCGGCCAACGACGCGTACACCGACAACCGGTCGGACTACGTGATGAACGAGGTCGCCACCGACTACAACGCCGGCTTCAGCTCCGCGCTGGCCCGGCTCGCCCAGGAGTACGGCGGCACCCCGCTCGCCGGCTTCCCCCGCGCCGAGACGCCCGACATCGACGAGCTGACCGTGGAGACCACGGTGATGCAGGCCGAGCCGCGCGCCACCGGCCTCAAGGCCATCGTCTACAACAAGTCCGCCTTCCCGGCCCGCGCCCTGACCGACGGCAAGTTCCGCTACTACTTCCGCCCCGACGGCACCGGCCCCGTCACGGTCACCCCCGGCTACACCCAGGGCTGCCCGTCGCCGGCCACGGCCAGGCAGTTCTCCGGCGACATCTGGTACGTCGAGGTGGACTGCACCGGGCACACCATCGCGCCCGCCGGGCAGTCGCAGCACCGGATGGAGGTGCAGTTCAAGATCGGCGTGCCCGAGGGCGGCACCTGGGACCCGACGAACGACCCGTCGTACCAGGCGACGGCGGGACCGAACCGGAAGGTCACCCTCTACTCCGGCGCCACCCGGATCTGGGGTGAGGAGCCC
>NZ_WAAS01000256.1:0-9098 GCF_008806585.1 Micromonospora sp. AMSO12t | reverse complement strand
CCTCCAGCATCAACGTGTACGCCCCGGTGCCGGTCCGCCGCACCACGACGTCTCCGTCGCCGGAGTGGGCGCTGTAGCCGCCGGTGATGCGGTATTCGGTCGTGGTCGGGGCGTGCGCCCAGACCGTGGCGGTCACCGTGGGGTTGGGGTCCGGCAGCGGGTCCGCCACGGCGGGCACCGGCCGGGCCAGCGCCGCCCCGGCGAGCAGTACCGCCAGCGCCACGGCGCCCCGTAGCGTCCCGCCCCGCCGGGTCCGGGGCACACGTCCGTCTGTCTGCATGACGCAGCCTCCCTGGGCCTCGGCGGAGGTGTCCGCGTCACGAGTGTGGCAACGCCGGTCAATGCCCGTGCCGGTGCGGCGGCGCTGCCTGCCCGACCCACCGCACCCGGGAGTGTCACGCACGGTGCGGTGCCAGTGCCTGTGCGGTGCCCCCGCGGTGTCGGCGCGGGTGCCGGGACCGGCGCGTCGGTGCCCCGTCGGCCCGTCGCCCGTTGAGTAGGGTGGCCGCAGCCTGCCGAGGAGTGCGAGATGAACATGACCGATGCCCTCGTTCGGGAGCCGCTGGCCGGTGGCCGGACGGCGGAGGTGGACCGGCCCCTGCTGACCTACCTCGACGACGCGACCGGCGAGCGGGTCGACCTGACCGCGACGGAGCTGGGCGGCTGGGCGGCGCGGGCCGCCGGGTTGCTGCGCGACGGCTGCGGGCTCGGTGTCGGCGACCGGGCGGCGGTGATGCTCCCGGCGCACTGGCAGACCGCCGCCGTGCTGCTGGGCGCCTGGTCGGCCGGGGTGGCGGTGTCGTTCCGCCCCCGGGCGACCGCCGGCCTGCCGTCGCTCGAACCGGGCGCCGACCGGCCGTACGACGCGCTCTTCGTCAGCGCGCAGCGGCTGGACGACTGGCTGGAGGACGTGCCCGAGGCGCGGCACCGCTACGTGCTCTCCCTCGGCGCCGCGCCGCGTGGGGAGCGGCCCCTGGGCTACCTGGACTGGCTCACCGAGGTCGGCCGGCACACCGACGCGCTGCCCGCGTCCGCCCCGCTGACCAGCACCGACGCGGCCAGCCCCGACGGCACGAGCTACCGCGAGTGGGGCAGCGTCGCGCTGGCCGTGGCGGAACGGCTCGACCTGCGGGCCGGCGACCGCCTGCTGGTCGACGTCGCCGAGCACGAGCAACCCGTCTACTGGCTGCTGGCGCCACTGGCCGTCGGCGCGTCGGTGGTGCTCTGCGCCAACCTGGACCCGGCCCGGCTCGACGCCCGGATCGCCGCCGAGCAGATCACCTGGGTGCTGTAGATGGCCGGGATCTACACCGAGGCGAGCATGTCGCTGGACGGCTACATCGCCGGCCCGGGCGAGAGCGGCTTCGACCACCTCTTCCAGTGGTACGGCAACGGCGACGTCGCCACCGCAACCGCCAAGCCGGAGATGACGTTCCGCACCTCGCAGGCGAGCGCCGGGCACCTGCGGCACACCCTGGACGACACCGGCGCCCTGGTCGTCGGCCGACGGCTGTTCGACCTCGTGGACGCCTGGGACGGCCGGCACCCCATGGACAAGCCCGTCGTGGTCGTCACCCACCACGTGCCGGACGGCTGGCCCCGGCCGGGCGCGCCGTTCACCTTCGTGACCGAGGGCGTCGAGGCCGCCGTCGCGCAGGCCAGGGAGCTGGCCGGCGACCGCTGGGTGGCGGTGAACGGGGGCAGCATCGCCCGCCAGTGCCTGGCGGCCGGGCTGCTCGACGAGATCCGGGTCAACCTGGTGCCGGTCCTGCTCGGCGACGGCGTGCCGTTCTTCGACCACGTCCGCGACGTCCCCGTCGAGCTGTCGAACCCGACGGTCGTCGAGGGCGACCGGGTCACCCACCTCTACTACCGGGTCCGCCGACAGTAGCCGTCCGAAAGGACGAAGCGAGCCTCGCCGGTACGCCCCGAACAGGCACGGCGCGGCCCGCGGAACGCCCCGCGCGCCTTCGATCAGCGTTCCCCGGCCCCCTGGCGTTACAGGGAAAACAGGCCCTTTCCGCAGGTCTGTTGCATGCGGGATCGACGTGGTCTCATACCGGGGAGACGACGTCATCGACCTGGTCATGACAACCCCGCGTCGACTTCGCACCGCCTCCATTCCCTGAAAGGTGCACCGATGCACAGGAGACCGATCTTCCGACTCGCAGTCCTCACCGCCACCGCCGCGACGCTCCTGGCGTCCGGCGGCGCCTACGGCGCGGTGTCGGCGGCGCCCTTGCCCGTCTCCCCGGGCGCGGCCGAGTGCGAGCCGGACGCCCACGGGCACGGCGCGGCCCGGCTCGCCGAGGGCGCCACGGCCAAGGAGCCGGAGCTGTACTCCAAGAACGAGGCGAAGGCCTACGGCGTCATCAAGGACGCCCCGCGCCTGGCCAACGGCAGCGTCACCGTGCCGACGGTCTTCCACATGATCTCCGACCACCCGCTCAGCGCGGCCGAGACGACCCGGTGGAACACCCTGATCGCGGCGCAGGTGAAGGTGCTCAACGACTCGTTCGCGGGCCGTACCGCCGCCAACGCCTCCGACACGCCGTTCCGGTTCGACCTCGTCGACACGACGTGGACGGTGAACAGCAACTGGTACACCGTCGTGCCGGGCAAGAACGAGCGCGACATGAAGAAGGCGCTGTACACCGGCGACTCCGAGACCCTCAACGTGTACGCGGCCAACATTGGCGGCGGCCTGCTCGGCTGGGCGTACTTCCCGAAGGGCTACAACAACGGCCGCGACTACATCGACGGCGTGGTCATGCTCGACGAGTCGATGCCGGGCGGCACGGCCGGCAAGTACGCCCTCGGCGACACGCTGACGCACGAGGTCGGGCACTGGCTGATGCTGGAGCACACCTTCGCGCACGGCTGCTCCGCCGCCGGCGACTTCGTCGCGGACACCCCGCGCGAGGCGGCGCCGCAGTTCAACTGCCCGGTGGGCGCGGACACCTGCACCGCACCCGGGCTGGACCCGATCCACAACTTCATGGACTACACGCAGGACTCCTGCATGAACATGTTCACGCCGGGTCAGGCGGACCGGATGAGCGACGCCTGGGTCGCCTTCCGGGCCGGCGGCGCCGGCTGATAGATCGGCCCCGGAGGGGTCGACGGGCTGCTGCTGGCGGCCCGTCGGCCCCTCCGTCGTGTCCGTGGCGGCGCGGATCAGGGCACCAGCACCACTCCGCCTCGTACGCCGCCCTGGGCCCGCCTGTCGTGCGCCGCCGCCGCGTCCGCGAAGGAGTACACACCGTCGACCCGCAGCGGGATGTCGCCGCTCTCCACCAGCTTCACCAGCTCGCCCAGCCGGGTGCCGTCCGGCTCCACCTCCAGGGCGAGCGTCCGGATCCCCCGCACCGGCTCCGGGCGCAGCGGGGGTGACGCGGCCACGTAGCCGCCGCCGTCCCTGACCAGGTCCAACAGCGACGGGCCGATCAGTGCCAGGTCGACGACCGCGTCGAAGCTGCCCGCCGCCACCGCGAGCGGGCCGTCCGAGCGCGGGACGAACGCCGCGCCCTGCGACTCGACGAACTCGCGGTCGCCGGGGGCCGCGACTCCCGTGGCGTGCAGGCCGGCGACCCGCGCGAGTGCGAGGGCGAACCCGCCGACCTGCCCCGCGGCGCCGGTGACGAGCACGGATGAGCCCGCCGGGAGCGAAAGCAGGTCGAGGGCCTGGGCGGCGGCGAGACCGTTGGTCGGCAGGGTCGCGGCCTCGATGGCGGGAACACCGGCCGGCGCGGCGGTCAGCGACGCGGCATCGAGCGCCACGTACTCCGCGTGGGCGCCGACCGTGGTGCGCAGCCAGTGCGAGAAACCGACGACCTCGTCACCCACGGCGAGGTTTCCGACGGACGTACTCACGGCGTCGACGGTGCCCGCCACGTCCCAGCCGGGCACGTACGGCAGCCCGCTCGGCAGCGGTGCCGGGAACCGACCGTCGCGGATCATGAGGTCGACCGGGTGTACGGCGGACGCGGCGACCCGTACCCGCACCTGCCCCGGCCCGGGCACCGGCACCGGCACGTCCGCCGCGACGTGCAGGACCTCCGGACCTCCGAACTGTGCATAGCTGACTGCGCGCATCGTCATGCCTCCACTCGATGTCATGTTCGCCAATACCGTAGGTATCGTTGGGAACCGCGAGTAAGTAGGTACCTGTTAGTGCCTAGGGCGCCGGAGGGGTGGCAACATGGCGACGACGACCGCCGGACAACGACGGGAGCAGGCCAGGCGCGACTACAACGCGTTTCTGGCGGGCTGCCCGACCCGGGAGCTGCTGAGCACCCTCGCCGACAAGTGGGCGGCGCTGGTCATCTCGGCGCTCGCCAGTGGCCCGCAGCGGCACAGCGAACTTGCCCGCCGCATCGCCGGCGTCAGCCAGAAGATGCTCACCCAGACCCTGCGCAAGCTGGAACGCGACGGTCTGCTCACCCGTACCGTGACCGCGTCGGTGCCGGTCCGCGTCGATTACGCGCTCACCCCGCTCGGCCACGACCTGTTCCCGGTGATGGTCGCGATCAAGACGTGGGCGGAGACGCACATGGACCGCGTTTTCCAGGCCCGCGCCCAGTTCGACGCAACCCTTGACCCGCCGCCGACGTCGTGACGGCGGCGCCGTCAGACGCCCGGCCGGACCCGCCTCGTGCAGGGCGAGAGGTGATCGGTGGGCAGCGCACACCGCGCGCCGCCGGGCAGTGGCCGGTCACAGAAGACCCAGTGTCGTACCCCCTGCTGGTCCTCAGCCGAGACGGTGACCCCACGCCGGGCTCGACGCGGGCGCTGAGCTGAGCCAGCACGCGGGCGGCGGTCCGGGCGAGGATCCGGGCCCGGAGCAGATCGGGCGCCGTGACCGGCAGGTGGATCACCCAGCGGTCGGTCACCGGTCCAGCCGACGGATCAGGTTGCGCACGGGTGACCGCCCTTCGTCGGTTCGTGCCTTCGGTGGTCCGTGTCGAAGTGGAGGGGCGGCCTCCGCCGGTTGCGGGCGACGGAGGCCGCCCCGCCCTGCCGCCGCAGCCTCGATCGGCGGTCCGGCAACCGTCCCTCATGGATATGACCCGACAGTGCGCAACATGCTCTTGAGATGCCGCAACCAATTCACTAGGTTCGATTGATAGGCGCGATCAGGGACCGTCGGATCCGGGAGAGTGATCCCATCGCACACATCGAACTAGGGGTGGACGAGGCCGAGTTCCCGGGCATCCGTGGGCCGCTGAGCTTCCGGCCGGAGACCGGCCAACCGTTGCTCGAGCTGGTCGAGGTGCTGCTGCGGGGGCCGCACCCGCTCACGCCCGGGGAACGGGAGCTGATAGCCGCGTACGTCTCCGGCCGCAACGAGTGCACCTACTGCTGCTCGGCGCACTCGGCGTACGCGGCGGCGCAACTCGACGAGGGCATGACCCTGGTCGACCAGGTGCGCGCCGACCTGGACAGCGCACCGGTCTCCGCGAAACTGCGCGCCCTGCTGCGCATCGCCGGGGCCGTCCAGGTCAGTGGACGCGAGGTCACCCCCGAGCTGGTCGAGGCCGCCCGCGCCGAGGGCGCCACCGACCTGGAGATCCACGACACGGTGCTGATCGCGGCGGCCTTCTGCATGTTCAACCGGTACGTCGACGGCCTCGGCACCCGACCGGCGGCCGACCCCGGGTGGTACGCGAAGGCGTCCGAGCGCATCGTCCACGCCGGCTACCGCCGGGTCCTCTGACGCCGAGCCGACCGGCGTCACCGCACCGAACCCGCCTGCCCACGAGCAGAATCCGGAGCATCAGGCCGCTAACCGAATGGGGGCGTGACGTCATGGCACACATCGACCTGGGCGTGGACGAGAACGAGTTTCCCGGGGTCCGTGGCCCGTTGAAGTACCGGCCGGTGACCGGCAAGCCGATGCTGGAACTGGCCGAGACCCTGCTGCGCGGGCCGCTCAGCCTGCCGACGGCCGACCGCGAGCTGATCGCTGCGTACGTCTCCGGCCTGAACGAGTGCACCTACTGCTGCTCGGCGCACTCGGCGTTCGCCGGTGCCCTGCTCGACGGGGGCATAACCCTGGTCGACCAGGTACGGGCCGACCTCGACAACGCCCCGGTCAGTGCCAAACTGCGTGCCCTGCTGCACGTCGCGGGGGCCGTGCAGCGCAGTGGACGCAGCGTCACCTCCGAACTGGTCGGGGCGGCCCGCGCCGAGGGCGCCACCGACGAGGAGATCCACGACACCGTGCTGATCGCGGCGGCCTTCTGCATGGTCAACCGGTACGTCGACGGCCTCGACACGTTCGCCCCGAGCGACCCGAAGTACTACGGCGAGACGGCCCGGCGGGTCATCAGCGCCGGCTACCGCAACACGGTCTGAGCCTGGGTTTCAACCCGTACGCCGCTTGGGACGGCGACCGGGCATCTCGCGGTCAGTTGATTGGATCATGCACACTGCGACCGGTGGGCATCGGCTGTGTGGACCGTCCACAAGCTTCGAAAGCTCAACTGGGAGGGCCAATGCGTCTGCGCGCCTGCGCGGTGCTGGCTGTCGGTGTCCTGACGGTGGGTGTGGCCGGATGCGGAAGCGGTCCCGCCGCGCCTGCGGCACTTCCCGATCCGTGCGAATTGATCACCGGCGAGGTGCTGGATCGGCTCGCCCCCGGCTCGAAGCGGGAGCCCCGAGAGCAGTTGGGCGACGGCAGCGGTAGTAAGAGCTGCGACGTCGACCTCACTGCCGGCACCGGTTCCCTGCGCGGCGACCTGGAGGTGACGGTCGCGGTCGACGGCAACGAGTCGTACGACGGCGGCTGGCAGGCCCGACAGTGCGCCGAGATCGGGGCCAAGCCGACGTCCACCGGGCCCGGTGACGCCTCGTGTCTGGTGACTTCTCCCTGGGTGAACGGTGAGGCACGCATCGATGGCCGCGCCTGGGTCGACGGCGACTACGAGGTACGCGTGACCTACCAACTGGTCGAACCCCGGAACTTTCCTCCAGGCGCGGAGCAGGACCTGCGCAACCTCCTCGCGGCCGCGGTCGATTCCCTGCCCGTCGGGTGACCGGTCGGTGGCGGCGCACTCGGTGTCGATACGGCTGAGTCGTCTACGACATCAGCTCTACAGCGAGCGCGAGGGACATCGGGAACGCCCCGAGGTCAGTCGACCGTGGGCAGCTTCGGGCCGAGGACGTCGTCGGCGTCGACGATCGTGTACGCGTACCCCTGCTCGGCCAGGAAGCGCTGCCGGTGGGCCGCGTACTCGGTGTCGATCGTGTCGCGGGAGACGACCGTGTAGAAGTGCGCCTGGCGACCGTCGGCCTTCGGCCGTAGGACCCGGCCGAGCCGCTGCGCCTCCTCCTGCCGGGAGCCGAACGTGCCCGACACCTGGATCGCCACGGCCGCCTCTGGCAGGTCGATGGAGAAGTTGCCGACCTTCGAGATGACCAGGGTCCGCACCTCGCCGGAGCGGAACGCGTCGAAGAGCCGCTCGCGTTCCTTGTTGGTGGTGGAGCCCTGCACGATCGGCGCGTCCAGGTACTCCCCGAGTTGGTGGAGCTGGTCGATGTAGCCGCCGATGACGAGCACCTGGTCGTCCGGGTGCCGGTCGACCAGCGCCTTCACCACGGGCAGCTTCGTGCGGGCGGTGGCCGCCATCCGGTAGCGCTCCTCGGCCTCCGCCGTCGCGTACGACATGCGCTCCGCGTCGGTGAGCGTCACGCGTACCTCGGTGCACTCGGCCGGGGCGATCCAGCCCTGCTGCTCGATGTCCTTCCACGGCGCGTCGTACCGCTTCGGGCCGATCAGGCTGAACACGTCGCCCTCGCGGCCGTCCTCGCGTACCAGCGTCGCCGTGAGGCCCAGCCGGCGGCGGGCCTGGAGGTCCGCGGTGAAGCGGAAGATCGGCGCGGGCAGCAGGTGCACCTCGTCGTAGACGACCAGGCCCCAGTCGCGGGCCCCGAACAGGTCCAGGTGGGTGAACGTGCCCTTCTTGCGCGAGGTGAGCACCTGGTACGTGGCGATGGTGACCGGGCGGATCTCCTTGCGCTCGCCCGAGTACTCGCCGATCTCCTCCTCGGTCAGCGACGTGCGCGCGATCAGCTCGCGCTTCCACTGCCGGCCCGCCACCGTGTTCGTGACGAGGATCAGGGTGGTCGCCTTCGCCTCGGCCATCGCCGCCGCCCCGACCAGCGTCTTGCCGGCGCCGCACGGCAGCACCACGACGCCCGACCCGCCGGCCCAGAACGCCTCCACGGCCTCCCGCTGGTACGACCGCAGCGTCCACGGCTTGCGGCCGTCCTTGCCGGCCTCGGCCAGCTCGATCGGGTGCGCCTCGCCGTCGACGTAGCCGGCGAGGTCCTCGGCCGGCCAGCCCAGCTTGAGCAGCGCCTGCTTGAGCCGGCCCCGCTCGGACGGGTGCACCGCGATCGTGTCGTCGTCGAGCTTCGCGCCGAGCATCCCGGCGAGCTTCTTGCTCTTCGCGACCTCGATCAGCACCAGCCGGTCCAGCGCCCGCAGGACGAGGCCGTGCGCCGGGTCGTTGGCGAGCTGGAGGCGGCCGTACCGGTCCATCGTCTCGGCCACGTCGACCAGCAGCCCGTGCGGCACCGGGTAGCGGGAGTACTTGATCAGGGAGTCCACCACGCCCTCGGCGTCGTGGCCGGCGGCGCGCGCGTTCCACAGCCCGAGCGGGGTCAGCCGGTAGGTGTGCACGTGCTCCGGGGAGCGCTCCAGCTCGGCGAAGGGCGCGATGGCCATCCGGCACGCCTGCGCATCCGGGTGGTCGATCTCCAGCAGCAGGGTCTTGTCCGACTGCACGATCAGGGGTCCACCGCTCACGCCAGTGCCTCTCCTCCACCTCGGGTCGCCGGCTGTCCGGGAGGCGACTGACCCGCCCAGGCCGACCCACCAGTGTTGCACGCAGCCGGGTGACCGCAGAAAAATCTGGTCACCTGGAGCAACCGGAGCGGTACTCGCAACGTCTAGCAAAGGGAACACCTGTCAGGGAGGCAGCATGAAGCATGTCCGGATCAGCAGCCGGCTGGTCGCCCTGGCAGTGGTCACGCTGGTCGGTGCCGGTGCGTGCACGTTCGATCCGCAGGCCGGTGGCGGTGGGGGCGGGGGA
>NZ_WAAS01000255.1:0-9126 GCF_008806585.1 Micromonospora sp. AMSO12t | reverse complement strand
CGGGCGGTCGGGGTGGGCTCCGACCGACGCCGCCTTGTGCCGGCCGAGGTGCTGCCCGATCCCGACGACGTACTGCTGAACCTCGTCCGGCGCGTCCGTGGCACCGGGCGTACCCCTCTGCTCGACCGGGTGGATCCGGTCGGCGAGCTGGTGGTCCCTGCCGGCCAGGCGCCGCAGCTCCTCGCCGAGGTGCGCTGCCTCGCCGAGGTGTCGCGGTCGACGCCGGAGCTGACGCACGTGCGCCGGCTGGACCGGTTGGCGCGGCGCTGCCGGCAGGACCGCGCGATGGAGATCCGCTTCGAGGGTGACTGACGGCGGTTCACGGTCCCCCCGGCGTCGCCGGTCGTCCGACGGTCGCGTTCCCGGCCGGCGGGGGCGCGAGGGCGTACCCGTCGTCGCGGCGGAGCACCAGGGCCAGTTCCTCGAGCATCGACAGTTTCCGCAGCGCGGTACGGACGGGCACGCCGGCCCGCGCGGCGAGGACGTCCACACCGACTGCGCCCCGGCGGGGCAACGCCTCGACGACGGCCCTCGCGTCGTCGTCGAGCAGGTCGGCCGGCTGCTGCGGGCCGCGCGGTACGGGCGCCAGGTCGCCGATCCGCCCGACCTCCTCCAGCACCTGCGCGACGCCGGTCACCAGCCGGGCCCTCGGGTACTCCCGCAGCGTCTCGTGCGCACCGACGGACATCGCCGACGTGACCGGGCCGGGCACCACCATGCTGGGCTTGCCCAGGGCGAGCGCCCGGTGGGTGGTCTGGGTGGCGCCGCTGCGGGCGGCCGCCTCCACCAGCACCGTGCCGAGGGTGCCCGCCGCGATCACCCGGTTGCGGATGAGGAACCGGGGCCGCAGCGGATCGGCTCCCGGCATCCACTCACTGACCAACAGCCCGGTGTCGGCGATCCGGTCGAACAACGCCGCGTTGCCCATCGGGTAGGGGCGGTCCACGCCGCAGGCGAGCACCGCTACGGTCAGGCCACCGGCGTTGAGCGCGCCCCGGTGGGCCGCGGCGTCGATGCCGAAGGCTCCGCCCGAGACGACGGTCCAGTCCCGGTCGGCCAGCCCGTAGCCGAGTTCCGTGGCGACGTGCGTGCCGTACCCGGTGGCGGCGCGGGCGCCGACGACCGCGACGGAGCGGTCGAACGCCTCTGCGAGCGGCCACGAGCCGCGTAGCCAGAAGCAGAGCGGCGGGGCGGTCTCGATGTCCACCCGTCGGTAGGCACCGGGCAGCCGGAGCCGGCGCAGGTCGCCGACCCGGACGGGCCACTCGTCGTCGCCGGGGACGACGATCCGGGCGCCGAGGCGGTCCGTGCGGGCCAGCGCCTCGGCCGCGACGGCTCGGGCGTCGCCGGCCGCGCAACGGGCCGCCACGGTGTTCCGCAGCGTCTCCTCCGGCGCGCCCCCGTCGAGCAGGAGGTCGAGCGCCGCCACGGGGCCGAGCCGGTCGACCAGCCGGTGCACCGACCAGGTGCCGGGCTCGGCGAGCCAGGTGAGCGCCACCCTGGCCAGGGTCTCCTCGTCGGTGCTCACGTCGCGTCCCCCGTCCTGAGTTGGATGGCCTCCCGGACGTCCTCCCGGTCGGGGCGGTCCCGACCGTCCAGATCCGCGATCGTCCAGGCCAGGCGGATGATGCGGTCGAAGCCGCGGGCCGACAGCGACCCGGCGTCCAGCCGGACCCGCAGCTCGGCCGTGTCCGGCCCGGGCAACCGCCACGGCGGGCGGCGCAGGTACGGGCCGGGTATCTCGGCGTTGAGCCGGTGACCGAGCACCGCCCAGCGGGTGGCCGCCGCCTGCCGGGCCACCGCCACCCGCGCGGCGACGGTGGCGGAGGGCTCGCTGTCGACGGTGGCCTGCATCAGCTCGGCCGCGCGGACGGGCGGCAGCTTCACCTGCACGTCGATCCGGTCCAGCAACGGCCCGGAGAGCCGGCTGAGGTAGCGCCGCCGGGCCTGCGGCGGGCACTCGCAGTACGCGTCCCCGGCCGGCTTGGCGCACGGGCACGGGTTGGCCGCCAGCACCAACTGCGTACGGGCCGGGTACTCGGCGCCGCCCCGGCTGCGGACCAGCCGGACCCGGCCGTTCTCCAGCGGTTGGCGCAGCGCCTCCAGCGCGCCCCGGCTGAACTCGGGCGCCTCGTCGAGGAAGAGCACGCCCCGGTGGGCGAGCGAGATCGCGCCGGGGCGGGCCAGCCCGGAACCGCCGCCGACCAGCGACGGCACCGTCGCCGTGTGGTGCGGTGCCTGGAACGGCGGGCGGCGCAGCAGCCGGCCGCCCGGTGGCAGCAGCCCGGCGATGGAGTGCAGCGCGGTGACCTCCAGCGCGGCCTCGTCGTCCAGCTCGGGCAGGATCGACGGGAGGCGCTCGGCGAGCATGGTCTTGCCGGCTCCCGGCGGCCCGACCAGCGCCAGGTGGTGCCCGCCCGCCGCGGCCACCTCCAGTGCCCGCCGGCCCAGCCCCTGCCCGGCGACCTCGGCCAGGTCGGGCCCACCACCGGCCGGCGACGGGCCGTCCGGCTCCGGCTCGATCAGGGGCGAGCCGTCGCGGATGAAACTGACCAGCCGGTGCAGCGTGTCGACCGCCCGGACCCGGACCCCGGGGACGACCGCCGCCTCGGCGGCGTTGCCGGCCGGCACGATCACCTTCCCGACGCCGGCCCGGGCGGCCGCGGCGACCATCGGCAGCACACCGCGCACCGGGCGGACCGTGCCGTCGAGGCCCAGCTCGCCCAGGACCACCACGTGTTCCAGGGGCAGCAGCGGCAGCTCGCCGGAGCCGCCCAGGAGGGCCGCCGCGATCGCCAGGTCGAACGCGGAGCCGAACTTCGGCAGGTCGGCCGGCAGCAGGTTGAGGGTGATCCGCCGGTTGGGCCACCGCTGACCGGAGTTGACCACGGCTGCGCGGACCCGGTCCCGGGCCTCGTGCAGGGCGGTGTCCGGCAGCCCCGAGATGACCACCGCCGGCAGGCCGGCGGCCAGGTCGGCCTCGACCTCCACCAGGTGCCCGGTGACGCCCACCAGGCCCACGCAGAGCACCTTCGCGTAGCTCACGACGCCACCCGCCGTCGCTCGACGCCGCACCCGGTCCGGTCGGGTCCGCCCATCAGAACGCCCCCTTGAGGTGCTCGACCCGGGCGGCGCCGGCGCCGGTCAGGCGTACGGAGACGACGTCGAAGCGCACCTCGTCGGCGGTGGTGCCGGTGTCGGCGAGCCACCGGGCGGCGAGCCCGCGCAGCCGCCGCGCCTTGGCCGGTACGACCGCCTCCGCAGGCGACCCGTACTCGTCGGTGCGGCGGGTCTTCACCTCGCAGAAGGCGAGCACCGGCCCGTCCCAGGCGATGATGTCGATCTCTCCGGCCGGGCAGCGCCAGTTCCGGGCCACCGGGCGCAGTCCCGCCCCGATCAGGTGCCGGACGGCGCACCGCTCCCCGTACGCGCCGACCGCCTGGTTCCGCTTTGTCATGTCCGGCACGGTGCACCCGGCGGGCGGGCAGCCGCCGCCCCGTGCCCCGGAAACTGTGGACGACGGGCACACTGTGGACGAACGGACGATCATGCCCTCGTCGTGCTATGCGGTCCGCCTCGGTGGACCGCCGCCACGAGCCACCGCGTTCGGCGCTGAGCTGGGCCTGCCCGCCCGCCGCCGTCCCCGCCGCCGCCGTCCCCGGCCAGCGGCGGCGGGTGACCGGTGCTCCCGGTGGCGCGGATGTCCCGGGGGCGAATGGCGCCCGTGGAGCCGGTCGCATACCGTGCCGGACGTGGACGGACGACGGAACTTTGTCGAAGATCAGGAGTCGCGCTGGTATCCGGCCGACCGCGACCGTGACCGTGACCGTGAGAGCGGCTACGGGGAGGCGGACTGGCGCGGTCCGGCCGAGAGCCGGTACCGGGACGACGACCTGAACGCCCCCGAGCAGCGCCGGTCCGCCGAGGACGGCCGCTACGGTGACTCCACGGGAACCCGACGCGGCGAACCAGGACGCTTCGGCACGTCGGCGGAGCCCGACTCCGGGCGCTTCGCGGCCGTCGAGCCCGACTCAGGCCGGTTCGGCGCTGTCGAGCCCGACTCCGGCCGGTTCGGCGCCGTCGAGCCCGACTCGGGGCGTTTCGCGGCCGTCGACACCGACCGGGGCCGCTTCGGCGGGTCGGAGGACTCGGGCCGGTTCGCGGCCACGGGACGGGAGGACCCGAGCCGGTTCGCCGTGCCGGGACCGGAGGATTCCGGCCGGTTCGCCGTCACCGGCCCCGAGGATTCGGGCCGGTTCCCCGCCACGGGATCGGAGCCCGGGAGGTTCGGCGAGGCCGATTCGGGGCGCTTCGCGGCGGTGCCGCCGCTCGGGGAGGCCCGGTCGGAGACCGAGGGATACCGGACGAGCCGCTCGCGCCGGGCCGAGTCGGACCCGGACGTCTCCGGGGAACTGCCCGGCGACCGCCCGGGCCGGCGCGCCGCCCGGGAGTCGAGGGAGGCCCGCGACGCGCTGTCGACGTCGGGCGTCGACGCGCTGGCCGGGGCGGGACCCGTCGAGCGGACCGCGGAGCCGGCCCGCCCGGCCCCGCTGGGCGGCTACCCGATCGTCGCGCCCGGTCGGGTGGCCGAGGCCGCGAGCGCGGCGGAGACGCCGGTCGACGAGCCCGTCCGGCCGGTCGAGCCCCCGCACCCGCTGGAGATGCCGACCGGGCCGATGCCGCCGATCGCGCCCCGCGGCGACCTCGCGCCGGGGGAGCTGCCGGCGTACCCGCCGGTGGTCGCCCCGCTTCCGGGAACGCCGGCGGGCGACGGGGTCTACCGGACGCGGCGGCCGGCGCTGGCCGCGCTCTTCACCCTGCTGGTCCTGGTGTTCGAGGTGCCCGCGATGCGGGTGCTGCTCAACGGCGTGACCGGCGACCCGGTCTCGACGGCCGACGTCGTGGTGGGGATCTTCCTGGTCTGCGGCCTGCCGATCTTCGCGATCGGCCTGTACGGGCTGCGCACCGGCGGGCTGTCGCTCGCGGAGGGGAACCGGGGCTGGCTGCGTCCGCCGACGGCGTACCTGACCGTGGGCCTGGTGCTCTTCGTCGCCGCCGCGCTCGCGGTCCGCTGACCCTCGACCGTCAGGAGCGCCCCGCCTGACGGCTGGCCCCGGCCGGGGCGGGCGCGCCGAGTGCCGGAAATGGGCGTTCCGACCCCTTCCCCGCACCCGAGGCATCGGGGGCGGGGAAGGGGCGTACACTGGTCGACTGGCGACCGCCTCGCGCGGTCGACCTCGCGCGCCCTCTCCACGAGTCGTCGTGGGGCGACGGCCTCCCTGGTCCCGATCTTGGTCGGGCCCGCCATGGCCGCCGACCGGGCGCCAGGACGCCCGGCCGCCTGGCCGGGCGGGACAACCAGGGACCACGAGGAGTACCCCACCATGGCCGTCGTGACCATGCGTCAGCTGCTGGAGAGCGGTGTCCACTTCGGGCACCAGACCCGGCGCTGGAACCCGAAGATGAAGCGTTTCATCTTCACCGAGCGCAACGGTATCTACATCATCGACCTGCGCCAGACCCTCGACTACATCGAGAAGGCCTACGCGTTCGTGCGCGGGACCGTCGCCGAGGGTGGCAGCATCCTCTTCGTCGGCACCAAGAAGCAGGCCCAGGAGGCCATCGCCGAGCAGGCGACCCGGGTCGGTCAGCCCTACGTCAACCACCGCTGGCTCGGCGGCATGCTGACCAACTTCCAGACGGTCTACAAGCGGCTCCAGCGGATGAAGGAGCTTGAGGCCCTGGGTGACCTGAGCGGCACCGCCGCCGGGTACACCAAGAAGGAGACCCTGCAGCTCTCCCGCGAGAAGATCAAGCTGACCCGCACGCTCGGCGGTCTGCGGGACATGCAGAAGCTCCCGGCCGCGATCTGGGTGGTCGACACCAAGAAGGAGCACATCGCCGTCGACGAGGCCCGCAAGCTGGGCATCCCGGTCATCGCGGTGCTCGACACCAACTGCGACCCGGACGAGGTCGACTTCCCGATCCCGGGCAACGACGACGCGATCCGCTCGGCCGAGCTGCTGACCAAGGTCGTGGCCGCCGCCGTCGCCGACGGCCTGATCGCCCGTTCCGGCCGTCG
Organism: Micromonospora sp. AMSO12t; assembly: GCF_008806585.1. Classification (NCBI taxonomy): domain Bacteria; kingdom Bacillati; phylum Actinomycetota; class Actinomycetes; order Micromonosporales; family Micromonosporaceae; genus Micromonospora; species Micromonospora sp. AMSO12t. The sequence goes on along the minus strand of NZ_WAAS01000255.1, from coordinate 3,044 downwards.
TCGCGGCAGCGACGAGAAGCCGGAGCCGGGCGTCGCCTCCGACGAGCCGCTGGCCGAGTGGGAGCGCGAGCTGCTCGAGGAGCCGAAGAAGGCCGACGAGCAGGCCCCGCAGGCCGAGCAGGCCCAGCCGGTCGAGCAGGCCCCGCAGGCCGAGCAGGCTGAGCAGGCCCCGCAGGCCCAGCCGGTCGAGCAGCCGGCGACCGCCGCCGCGGAGTGACCGCACCGCCGCCTCCCCGCCGCCCGGTCTCCCGGGCGGCGGGGAGCGGCAGGTACGCCGGGCACGTCGCGCCCGGATCCGGGTAACCGGCACCAGGACCAACCCACCCGCAGTCTCAACACCGAAGAGAGAGCCATGTCCAACTTCACCGCCGCGGACGTCAAGAAGCTCCGCGACCTCACCGGCGCCGGCATGATGGACTGCAAGAAGGCGCTGACCGAGGCCGAGGGCGACTTCGACAAGGCCGTCGAGATCCTGCGCGTCAAGGGCGCCAAGGACGTCGGCAAGCGGGCCGGCCGTACGGCCGCCAACGGTCTGATCGCCCACTCCGGCAAGGCGCTGCTCGAACTCAACTGCGAGACCGACTTCGTCGCCAAGACCGACGCGTTCATCGAGCTGGCTCAGCAGCTGGTGGAGCACGGCGAGCGCAGCGGCGTCGGCACCGCCGAGGAGCTGCTCGCCACTGAGCTGGACGGCAAGACCGTCGCCGACCTGGTGCAGGAGCAGTCCGCCAAGATCGGCGAGAAGCTCGTCCTGAACCGCTTCGCCAAGCTCGACGGCACCACCGCCGTCTACCTGCACCGCAAGAGCCAGGACCTGCCCCCGGCGGTCGGCGTGCTCGTGCAGTACACCAGCACGGCCGGCGACGAGGCGTCCGACTCGGACGCCCGGGGCGTGGCGATGCAGATCGCCGCCATGCGGCCGAAGTTCCTCACCCGGGACGAGGTGCCGGCCGACGTCGTCGAGTCCGAGCGGCGCATCGCCGAGCAGACCGCCCGCGAGGAGAACAAGCCCGAGGCGGCCCTGCCGAAGATCGTCGAGGGTCGGGTGAACGCGTTCTTCAAGGACTACGTCCTGCTCGAGCAGGCGTCGGTCGCCGACAACAAGAAGTCGGTGAAGCAGCTGCTGGCCGATGCCGGCATCGAGGTCACCCGCTTCGTGCGGTTCGAGGTCGGCCAGGCCTGAGCCGCCCCGGGCGCTCTGCGCCCCGCGGGCAGGGAACGTCGACGAGGAGGCCGCCGGTGTACGTGACAGGCACCGCGGCCTCCTCGTCACATAGGGTCGGCTACGGCAGTTTCGCGGTACGCGGCGTACGGGACGTGCGCATGGGGAAGGGCGGGGCGGATGACGCAGGTTGTGAGTGACCGGAGTCTGGCGGCGGACGATCCGACGGCGCCACCCCCCGGTCGGGCCCGCCGGGTGGTGCTGAAGCTCTCCGGTGAGGTGTTCGGCGGGGGCGCGATCGGGGTGGACCCGGACGTCGTGCAGGCCATCGCCCGGCAGATCGCCACCGTGGTCCGCCGCGGCGTGCAGGTCTCGGTGGTGGTCGGCGGCGGCAACTTCTTCCGGGGCGCGGAGTTGCAGAAGCGCGGCATGGACCGCGCCCGGGCCGACTACATGGGCATGCTCGGCACCGTGATGAACTGCCTCGCGTTGCAGGACTTCCTGGAGAAGGAGGGCATCGAGACGCGCGTGCAGAGCGCGATCACGATGGCCCAGGTCGCCGAGCCGTACATCCCGCTGCGCGCCATCCGGCACCTGGAGAAGGGCCGCGTGGTGATCTTCGGCGCGGGCGCCGGCATGCCGTACTTCTCCACCGACACCGTGGCTGCCCAGCGGGCCCTGGAGATCCGTGCCGACGTGGTGCTGATGAGCAAGAACGGCGTGGACGGCGTCTACACCGCCGACCCGCGGATCGACCCGACCGCCAGCAAGTTCGACTCGATCACCTTCTCCGAGGTGCTGCGGCGTAACCTGCGGGTCGCCGACGCCGCCGCGTTCAGCCTGTGCATGGAGAACGGCCTGCCGATGCTGGTCTTCGGCGCGCAGGGCGACGACACCATCATCCGGGCCGTGGGTGGCGACAAGATCGGCACCCTGATCACCGCCTGAGCGGTCCGACCCGACCTCAGCGGTCCCTCCGACACGACAAGCCCACGACGAGCACAGAAGGAGGCGAGGAGACCGGTGATCGACGACACCCTCCTCGAGGCCGAGGAGAAGATGGAGCGTGCGATCGAGCACGCCAAGGAGGAGTTCGGCGCGATCCGCACCGGTCGCGCCAACGCCGCCATGTTCTCCAAGATCATCATCGACTACTACGGCAGCCCCACGCCGCTGCCCCAGATGGCGTCCATCGGGGTTCCCGAGCCGCGCATGGTGATCATCAAGCCGTACGACAACTCGCAGATCAACGCCATGGAGAAGGCGATCCGCGACTCCGACCTCGGCGCCAACCCGAACAACGAGGGCAACCAGCTCCGCATCCTGCTCCCGCAGATGACCGAGGAGCGCCGCCGAGAGATGATCAAGGTCGCCCGGCACAAGGGTGAGGAGGCCAAGGTGGCCATCCGCAACATCCGCCGCAAGGGCAAGGAGGAGCTGGACCGGCTCGTCAAGGACGGCGAGGTCGGCGAGGACGACGGCCGCCGCGCCGAGAAGGAACTCGACGACCTGACCCAGCGCTTCGTCGCCGCCGTCGACGACCTGGTCAAGCACAAGGAGAGCGAGCTTCTCGAGGTGTGAACCGTGCGCCGGCACTCCACCGGCGGCGACGACGTCTTGGCACCGGCGCTCCACCGCCCGATCCCGGGCGGCGGGCCCGGTGCCACCGTCGTCGGCGGGCCGGCACGGGGCCGGTCGGACGTGAGGGATCGGCGGGTGCAGTAGGCTCGGCAGGATTCCCGGCACCCTGCGGTGAATGGTGGGAATCGGCCGGCCGTCGGGCGGGTCAACCGGACGGAACAGTCGCGCGGGTAGGGGAATGGTTGTGGTTGTGCGTCAGCTGGTGGATCTCGTACCGGTCCCGCTCGGTGCGTGATGTCCC
>NZ_WAAS01000254.1:0-9130 GCF_008806585.1 Micromonospora sp. AMSO12t | reverse complement strand
GGGGTGGACATCCTCGAGGCAGCCAAATCCTAAGGATTGTTAACTGTCACGTCAACGATGATGTTCGATGGATGCGCGGGCACTGCCCGACCTCGGGTGGGCTGGGTTCCGGCCCCGAACGACCGTTAAGCTGAGCGCGTGGGATCCGACGAGCTGTATCCGCCACGGCGGCTGGACGATGCCCGGCGCGCCACCGCCGCCGCGGGCCTGGACGCGCTACTGCTGACCCCCGGCTCCGACCTGCGCTACCTGACCGGCTACGACGCCCACGAGGGGGAGCGGCTCACCTGCCTCGTGCTGCCCGCGCAGGGCGAGCCGACGCTGATCGTGCCCACCCTGGAACGGCCGGCCGCCGAGGCGTCCCCCGCCCCGGCCACCGGCGTACGCATCGTCGACCACGCCGACGGCACCGACCCGTACCCGCTGCTCGTCGCCGCGCTCGACGGACCGGTGGCGACGGTCGGCCTGGCCGACCGGATGTGGGCCGAGCAGGTCCTGGCCCTGCGCGCGGCGCTGCCCGGCGCCACCCAGCGGCTGGCCTCCGAGGTGCTGTGCGAGATGCGCCTGCGCAAGTCCCCGGTCGAGGTCGCGGCGCTGGCCGAGGCGGGCGCGGCGATCGACGCCGTGCACGCGCGGATGGGCCAGTGGCTGCGGCCGGGACGCACCGAGGCGGAGGTGGGCGCCGACATCGCCGCGGCGATCCGGGCCACCGGCCACGTGAGCGTGGACTTCGTGATCGTCGCCGCCGGCCCGAACGCCGCCAGCCCGCACCACGGCACCTCCGACCGCCCCATCGGTGCCGGCGAGCCGGTCGTCGTGGACATCGGCGGGACGATGCCGTCGGGCTACCGCTCGGACTGCACCCGCACCTACGTCGCGGGCGCCCCGGCGCCGGCCGAGTTCGTCGACTACTACGCGGTCCTGCACGCCGCCCAGCGGGCCGCGGTGGCCGCGGTCCGCCCCGGGATCACCGCCGGGGACGTCGACGCGGCGGCCCGGGAGCCGATCGCGGCCGCCGGCTTCGGCGCGGCGTTCCTGCACCGGACCGGCCACGGCATCGGCCTGGACGGCCACGAGGAGCCCTACGTGGTGGCCGGCAACGCCCGCCCCCTGGAGCCGGGGATGGCGTTCTCCGTCGAACCGGGCATCTATCTGGCGGGCCGCCACGGCGCCCGCATCGAGGACATCGTCGTCTGCGCCACGGACGGCGTGCAACGGCTCAACACCACCCCCACGGAGCTCATCGCGCTATGACTGTCGACCGGATCCTCCCCACCGACGAAGCTCACGACCTGCTCGACCTCGCCACCGAACTCGCCGACCGGGAGCTCGCGCCGCGGGCCGCCGGGTTCGAGGAGCGCGCGGAGTTCCCCCGCGAGGTGCTGCGCACCCTCGGGCGGGCCGGCCTGCTCGGCCTGCCCTACGCCGAGGAGCACGGCGGCGCCGCCCAGCCCTACGAGGTCTACCTCCAGGTGCTGGAGATCCTGGCCAGCCGCTGGCTGGCGGTCGCCGAGGCGGTCAGCGTGCACACGCTGTCCTGCTACCCCCTGGCGCAGTTCGGGACGAACGAGCAGCGCAAGCTGCTGCCCGACATGATCGGCGGGGAGCTGCTCGGGGCGTACTGCCTGTCGGAGCCGCAGGGCGGGTCGGACGCCGCCGCGCTGACCACGAAGGCCGTGCGCGACGGCGACGACTACGTGGTCGACGGCACCAAGGCGTGGATCACCCACGCGCAGGTGGCGGACTTCTACAACATCTTCTGCCGCACCGGCGGGCCCGGCCCGAAGGGCATCTCCTGCCTGCTGGCCGACCGCGCGACGGCAGGCATCGCGCCGCAGGCGGCCGAGCGCACGATGGGGCTGCGCGCCTCCCCGGTGGCGCAGATCGCCTTCGACTCGGCCCGGGTGCCGGCCGAGCGGCTGATCGGCGGGGAGGGGGCGGGCTTCACCATCGCCATGTCCGCCCTCGACTCGGGACGCCTCGGCATCGCCGCCTGCGCGGTCGGGCTGGCCCAGGCGGCGCTGGACTACGCGGTCGGCTACGCCCGGGAGCGCCAGCAGTTCGGCAAGGCGATCATCGACTTCCAGGGACTGGGCTTCACGCTCGCCGACCTGGCCACCCAGATCTCCGCGGCCCGGGCGTTGATGCTGGCCGCGGCCCGGCTGCGCGACGCCGGCCGGCCGTACTCGATCGAGGCGGCGAAGGCGAAGCTCTTCGCCACCGACGTGGCGATGCGGGTGACCACCGACGCGGTGCAGGTGCTCGGCGGGGCCGGCTACGTGGCCGACCACCCGGTGGAGCGCTACATGCGCGAGGCCAAGGTGCTCCAGATCGTCGAGGGCACCAACCAGATCCAGCGGCTGGTCATCTCCCGGGCGCTGGCGAAGGGCTGACGGGCGTCGCCCCGCCGGCGTCGCGTCGCCCCGCCGGCGTCGCGTCGCCCCGCCGGCGTCGCGTCGCCCCGCCGGCGTCGCGTCGCCCCGCCGGCGTCGCGTCGTGCCGGCGGGCCGCCTCGTCGCCGCGACGCGGTTTTCCCGGTAGGTTGCACGCCGTGGAGGAGATCGACCGCGCCATCATCGCCGCGCTGACCGCTGACGGTCGGCTGTCGTACACCGATCTGGCGGAGCGGGTGGGCCTGTCGGTCTCCGCCGTGCACCAACGGGTGCGCCGCCTGGAGCAGCGCGGCGTGATCAAGGGGTACGCCGCCCGGGTCTCCTTCGAGGCCCTGGACCTGCCGCTGACCGCGTTCGTGGCGATCCGGCCCTTCGACCCGTCGCAGCCCGACGACGCGCCGGAGCGGCTGGCCCACCTGCCCGAGATCGACTCGTGCTACTCGGTGGCGGGGGAGGACTTCTATCTCCTGCTGGTGCGCGTGGCCAGCCCGGCCGACCTGGAGCGGCTGCTCCAGGAGATCCGGACGGCGGCGAACGTGACCACCCGTACGACGGTGGTGCTGTCGACGCCGTACGAGAACCGGTCGCCGAAGATCAGTGCCGAGCCCCAGCTTCGGGTGCGCTCGCGGGGGTCGGGGGAACCGGCTGGTTCCAGCGCAGGATGACCCGCCGGCCGTGCTCGTGGCCGAGCACGCTGACCGTGGCGGTGTCCAGGCGCAGCAGCCCGCCGGCCGACGGGGGCAGGCCGACCCAGCGGGCGCCGAGCACGCGCAGGCTGTGGGCGTGCCCGACGAGGGCGACGGTGCCCCGGTCGAGTAGCGGATGGACCCGGGCGAGCACCCGGTCGAGGCGCTCGCCGACCTGGTTCGGGGACTCCCCGCCGGGGCAGCCGTCGGCCCAGATGGACCAGTTGGGGTGGTCGTCGCGGATGTCGGCGGTGGTGCGCCCCTCGTACTCCCCGTAGTTCCACTCGGCCAGGTCGTCGAGCGTGTCGGTGACCGTGAGGCCGGCGAGGCGCGCGGTGTGCAGCGCCCGGGCGCGGGGGCTGGTCAGGACCGCGGCGCAGCGGCGGCCGGCGAGGAATCGGCCGAGGGCGCGGGCCTGCCGCTCGCCGTCGGGGGTGAGCTGGAGGTCGGTGTACGAGGTGTGCCGGCGGCTGGCACTCCAGGTGGTCTCGCCGTGCCGGATCAGCAGAAGCTCTCCCATCCGCCCAGTCAACCAGACGGCATCTCCCCACCGTTCACCTAGTGTCCTAGGACGCCTTAGCGGGTGTGGCACCCGCCATGACAGCACTGCGGGGTTTCTCACGGGCTGATGAAGGCACCCGACCAGACGAGGGCCGGGGGAGGCCCGGCCCGTGCTGAGGAGGCGACATGGGCTTCACCGGCAAGGCGAAGAACAAGGTCCAACAGGTGGCGGGTGCCGCCAGGAAGCGACTCGGCGGCGCCACCCACAGCGAGCGGATGCGCGACGAGGGGGCCACGCAGCAGAGCGACGCGCGTGCCCGACAGGCCGGGGAGCACCTCACGGACGCCGGCCGGGACGTGAAGGACGCCTTCACCAGGTGACCCGAGTACGGCGGCGGCTCCCGGCACCCTCGCCGGGGGCCGCCGGACGTCCTGGCCCGCGGCTGCGGCTTTGCGCGGCGAGAACGTCGGGGAATCAGGGAGGGCTTCGATCTATGCGTGCCCGTCCCGCTGCTCGCCTGGTGGCGGCCGATGGCCGGGACGGGCTCGGCTGGGGGGCTTACCGCATGACCGGTCCGTTGACCGGGGTCGTGCGGCGGCCGAGGCCGGGCCAGAACCGTCCGGTCCGGGCGGCGTACATGAGGTAGGTGGCGCCGTGGGTGCGGATGAGGTAGGGCTCCTCGACCGCGCGGACCTGCACCTGTACCGACGCGACGAGGACCGCGGTCCGCGGCAAGACTGATCGGGTTGGGCACCATCGCGGCCAGGCCGAGGCTGGTGACGGCCATCGCGGTGAAGATGGGGTTGCGCGCCAACGCGAACGCGCCGGTGGTGACCAGCCTGGTGCGCTCGCGGGGGTCGACGCCGATCCGGCGTCCAGCCGCAGCCCGGTGTCGCCGGTAACCCGCCACCGCGCCAGGGTGCGACACCCGAACGCCAGCACCAGGCCCAGCAGCTACAGGGCGAGTGCCAGGCCGGCCGTCACCGCGAACCCTCGTCAGCGCAGCAACTGTCCACGCAACCGTCCGTGCTGCCTGTCGCCGGCCCGGCCGGGGGGAGCCCGGGTGTGCAGCAGGCGTCACCGCGCCACGCTTCACGGCCCTCCTTGACCGCCACCACGGCGATGACCAGCGCGGCGACCGGGTCGGCCCAGGACCAGCCGAACAGGCTGTTCAGACCCAGGCCCACGAGGAGGACGGCGGACAGGTAGGTGCACAGCAGGGTCTGTTTGGAGTCCGCGACCGCCGACCGCGAACCGAGTTCCCGGCCGGCGCGGCGCTGCGCGTACGACAGGCCCGGCATGATCGCCAACGACAGTGCCGCCAGCACGAGACCGATGCTGGAGTGCTCGGCGTCGGCGCCGCCGAGCAGGGCACGCACCGACTCCACCGTCACGTAGGCGGCGAGAGCGAAGAACGAGACCGCGATGATCCGCAGCGCCGCCTTCTCCCGAGCTTCCGGATCGCGACCGGCGAACTGCCACGCCACCGCGGCTGCCGACGATACCTCGATCACGGAGTCCAAGCCGAAGCCGAGCAGGGCGGTCGACGACGCGATCGTGCCGGCGGTGATCGCGACGACCGCCTCGACGACGTTGTAGGTGATCGTCGCGGCGACCAGCAGCCGCACCCGGCGGGCGAGCACCGCGCGGCGCGCCGGCGACGGTTCCGCCGGTGTCAGGTCGATGAGGGGGAGGGTCATCAGCAGCAGCCCTTTTCGCCGGAATCCGGACACGCGGCCGGGTCTACCGTCAGGACGAGGCCGAGCAGATCTGCGAGGGCGTGTGCCAGCCGGGCGTCGGCCAGCTCGTACCGGGTGCGGCGGCCCTGGGGCACGGCGACCACCAGGCCGCAGCCGCGCAGACACGACAGGTGGTTCGACAGGTTCTGCCGGGTCGTGCTCAGTAGTTCGGCCAGCTCCGCCGGGTATCCCGGTCCGTCGCGCAGCGCCAGCAGCAGTCGCGCCCGGGTCGGGTCGGACAGGGCATGACCGAAGCGGGCCAGCACCTGCCCGTGCGTCAACGTCTCCACATCGCCGATAGTACATTCGGCGATGTACTAAGAAGGGCGGGGCCTCACCCGTGCAGCATGGTGTTCCTGTTCAAGGTAAAGCGTGCGCTGTACCCTCGCGGTCGCTCGAGCCGAGGAGCGGCGGTGCCGTCGTGGGTCGGAGACGCGGCACCCCCGGGCCGGTGTCGGCTCCGGGGGTGCGGGTGTCGCGGGTTGGTCAGTCGTTGCGGTGCTCGGCCCACCACTGCTGCCCGGTCTCGGGCAGGGTGTCGATCGGGTCGTAGTAGGCGTGGCGCTTGTTGAGCGCCTCGGCGTCGGCGGACTCGATGGAGGTGCGGTAGTTCTTCGTCCAGTACGAGATGCCGCGGTCGCGGTCGTACTCGGTGAGCATGTGCACCCAGCGCTTGCCGACGAAGGGCACGTCGCACACGATGCGCGGGGTGGCGTAGCCGGGCAGGTAGCCCATGATGTCGTGCTGGAGCTGCTGGGCGTGCCAGACCGGGACCCGCCAGTGCTCGGCGTTGGGGATCATGTCGCACATGTAGAAGTAGTACGGCAGGATGCCCGCCTCGCCCTGGAGGGCGAAGCAGAGGTCGAGCAGGTCGGGGGCGGTGGCGTTGACGCCGCGCATGAGCACGCCCTGGTTGCGGACGTCGCGTACGCCGACGTCGAGGGCGGTCTGGGCGGCCCTGGCGACCAGCGGGGTAAGCGACTGGGCGTGGTTGACGTGGGTGTGGATGGCGAGGTTGACGCCGCGGCGGGCGGCGGTGCGGGCGACCCGTTCGAGGCCCTCGACGACGTCGGGCTGGAGCCAGTGCTGGGGCAGGCCCATGAGGGCCTTGGTGGCGAGCCGGATGTCGCGGATGGTCTCGATCTCCAGCAGCCGCATCAGGTAGGACTCGAGGTTCTTCCACGGGACGTTGGCCACGTCGCCGCCGGAGACGACGACGTCACGGACGCCGGGGTGGGCCTTGAGGTAGCCGATGTGGGCGTCGTAGCGGTCGACGGGCTTGAGGGTGAGCTTGAGCTTGTCGACGGCAGGCGTGGAGTTGCCGACGAGGTCCATGCGGGTGCAGTGCCCGCAGTACTGGGGGCAGGTGGAGAGCAGCTCGGCGAGGACCTTGGTGGGGTAGCGGTGGGTGAGGCCCTCGGCGACCCACATGTCGTGTTCGTGCAGGGAGTCGCGGCTGGCGTACGGGTGGGAGGGCCAGTCGGTGCGCCGGTCGGAGGCGACGGGGATCATGTAGCGCCGGATGGGGTCGGCGAGGAACGCCTCGGTGGTCATCGGCGCGAACGGGACCATGGTGTTCATCATCTGTGGCGGCACCAGCATGGACATGGTGGCCAGGGCCTTCTGGTCGGCCTCGAGGTCGGCGTAGAAGGTCTCGTCGACCGTGTCGCCGAGGACGGTGCGCAGCTGCTTGATGTTCTTGACGCAGTTGACGCGCTGCCACTGGGCGTTCTCCCACTGGTCGCGGGTGACGTGGCGCCAGCCGGGGAAGCGGGTCCAGTCGGGTTCGACGAGGGGCGCGCGGCGGTACTCGTAGGGCTGTCCGGCGGTGGGGACGGCGACCGGCGCGGGGCGGGGCGCAGGCGGGGTCTCTACCGGTTGGGTCTGGGTCACGGCCCCTCCTCGATGTGGTGCGGTTGATCAGCGACCCCGAAGGCTACTGGAAAATATTCGGTGAAGAAATTAGTCTGCCGTAAGTTTTCCCGCTACGCGAGCCCTGGTCGGGGCTTCGAGCGGCGTGACAGGGGAGGTCGGCGTGACGTCACCGGTGGGTCTGCACCGCGTTGTCGAACCGGCGGGGGTGCTGCCGCAGGCCGCGTGGCGGCTGGACGCGAGTCCGGAGATCGCGCCGAACGAGGTGCGGATCCGGGTGGAGCGGCTGAACCTGGACGCGGCGAGCTTCCGGCAGCTGTGGGAGAAGCACGGCGGGGACGGCGACGCGGTCCGCGCCGAGGTGCTCCAGATCGTGTCGACGCGCGGCAAGATGCAGAACCCGGTGACCGGCTCGGGCGGGATGCTGATCGGCACCGTGGAGGAGGCGGGACGGCGGTCCCCGCTGGGGCTGCGGGCGGGACAGCGGGTGGCGACCCTGGTGTCGCTGACGCTGACGCCGCTGACGATCCTCGACGGGCTGGCCCGCTGGGACGGGCGCAGCGAGCAGGTGCCGTGCGACGGGTACGCGATCCTGTTCGCCCGGTCGATCGCGGCGGTGCTGCCGGCGGATCTCGATCCGCAGTTGTCCCTGGCGGTGCTGGACGTGTGCGGGGCGCCGGCGCTGACGGCGCGGGTGGTGTCGCGGTACGTGGCGGAGCGGGAGCGGGCGGAGGATCCGACGCCGGTGCGGGTGGCGGTGATCGGTGGCGCGGGCAAGAGCGGGTCGCTGTCTCTGGCCGCGGCGCGGCGGGCGGGTGCCGCCCGTACGGTCGGGGTGGTGCCGGTCGTGGCGGAGCGTGACGCGCTGGCGGCGGTGGGTCTGGCGGACGTGGTGGCGTTGGCCGACGCTCGAGATCCGGTGGCGTTGTCGTCGGCGGTGACGACGGCGTTGGGGGCGCCGGCGGACGTGACGGTGGTCTGCGTGGACGTGCCGGGGTGTGAGCACGGTGCGGTGCTGGCGACGGAGGACGGCGGCACGGTGGTGTTCTTCTCGATGGCGACGAGTTTCGCGGCGGCGGCGTTGGGGGCGGAGGGCCTGGCGGCGGACGTGACGATGCTGGTCGGCAACGGGTACGTGCCGGGGCACGCCGAGTTCGCGCTGGGTCTGTTGCGCTCGGAGTCGGGGGTGCGGGCGTTGTTCGAGGCGCGTCTGGCGGCAGACTGATGGTCATGACGAACCCCTCGACTCTGTACCGCGGCGGGACGCTGCACTGCCCGGCCGATCCGAGCGCGACGGCTCTGCTGGTGACCGATGGCCGGATCTCCTGGTTGGGGGTGGACGCGGACGCGCCGGTCGCCGAGCGGGTGGTGGATCTGGACGGGGCGTTGGTGACGCCGGCGTTCGTGGACGCGCACGTGCACGCCACGGACACGGGGTTGGCGTTGTCGGGGCTGGATCTGTCGGCGGTGCGTTCGGCGGCGGAGTTGCTGGACGCGGTGGCGGGGTTCGCGGCGGGGTTGCCGTCGGACGCGGTGGTGTTGGGGCACGGCTGGGACGAGTCGAGTTGGTTGGTGCCGCGGTTGCCGGACGCGGCGATGTTGGACCGGGCGGCCGGGGGTCGGCGGCTGTATCTGTCGCAGGCGTCGATCCATTCGGCGTTGGTGTCGGCGGCGTTGCTGGCGGCGTGTCCGCAGGTGGTGTCGGCGGCGGGGTACGACGCGTCGGGGTGGTTGCGGCGGGACGCGCACCACGTGGTGCGGGCGGCGGCGTTCGCGTCGGTGACGGGGGCGCAGCGGGCGGCGGCGCAGCGGGCGGCGTTGGCGCACGCGGCGTCGCTGGGTATCGCGGCGGTGCACGAGTGCGGTGGTCCGGAGATCTCCGACGAGGAGGACTTCACGGGTCTGTTGGCGTTGTCGGGTGACGGCGTGGCGGAGGTG
>NZ_WAAS01000253.1:0-9169 GCF_008806585.1 Micromonospora sp. AMSO12t | reverse complement strand
TCGCCGGTGGCGTGTTCGCCGGTCCCGCGACCGCGCAGGCGGCCCCGTCGGTGGAGTCGACGCCGGTGGCAGTGGCCGTGCAGGCCGACAAGCCGTCGGTCGACAAGGCCAAGCTGATCCCGCACGGTGTGCAGGGCGCGCAGTCGCGTATCGACCTGTCCGACGAGCAGGTGGCGAACGTCAAGGCGATCGTCGCGGCGACGAAGAAGGCCGGCATGGACGAGCGCGCCGCCGTGGTGTCGATCGCGACGGCGTTGCAGGAGTCGAAGTTGGAGAACCTGGGTCATCTGGGTGACCGCAACGACCATGACTCGCAGGGTCTGTTCCAGCAGCGTCCGTCCAGTGGGTGGGGCACGGTGGAGCAGATCACCGACCCGGAGTACTCGACGATGGCGTTTCTGAAGGGTCTGAAGCAGGTCGACGGGTGGCAGGACATGCCGCTGACGGAGGCCGCGCAGACGGTGCAGGTGTCGGCGTACCCGGACCATTACGCCCAGTGGGAGCAGCAGGCCGCTGACCTGGTGGCCGAGCACTGGAACAGCTGACAGCAGTAGACGAATCGCCGCTGGCCGGCACCCCAACCGGGGTGCCGGCCAGACGCATGTCGGGCCGCGATGACCGGTGGCAGAGCAGGGCGAGCGCGGCGACCTGGCGTCCCACCGGCGGGTGCTGGCCGGGGGCGCCGGCCGTCGTGGCGGCTGGCCCAGGCCTGGCTCGACGCCCGGCTGGAACTGCTGGAGACCGTAGTCACCGGCGGTGGCCGAAGGCGACGTCGACCAGGGCCGCGACCAGCGCGAGTGCGATCACCCCGGCGGCCAGCAGCAGCGAGTGCCGGAACGCGAGCGAGAAGTCCCCGCCGCTGGCGGCCAGCGAGGAGAAGAAGACCGAGCCGACGGCGGCGATCCCGGCGGCGGACCCGATCCGCTGGCCGGTCTGGAGCATGCCGGCCCCGCTGCCCGCCTGCCGCACCGGCACCTGGGACAGGGTCAGCGTCTGGTTCGGCGCGATCACCAGACCACTGCCGAGCCCGGCCACCAGCAGGGGGGCCGCGGTCAGCCACGGCACGGCGGCGCCCCTCGGGGCCAGGTTCAGCACGACGACCACCGCGACGAGTCCCACCACGACGGTGAGCAGCCCGACCGCGACCAGGGGACGCCCGAAGCGGTTGACGATCCGGCCGCCGAGCGCGGACGCCGCGGCCGAGCCCAGCGCGAACGGGGTGATGGCCAGGCCGGCGACCAGTGCGCTGTAGCCGAGGCCGTTCTGCAGGTAGAGCGTGAAGATGAAGAAGATCGCCGTGAACCCGCCGAAGTAGAGCAGCGCGATGAGCGATCCCAGGGCGTACGACCGGAAGCCGAACAGCCCCAGGTCGAACAGCGGTTCCTGGCGGCGGCCGTACCACCGTTCCCACGCCCCGAAGACGGCCAGGGCGAGCAGCCCCGCCGGAACGAGCAGCCACTTCGCCGGGCTCCGCCATTCCTGCTGCACCAGCGGCAACAGCACGGCCAGCACTCCCACGCCGAGCAGCAGCACCCCGACGGGGTCCAGCCGCCGGTGGTCGCGTGGGCCGGCGGGTCGGCCGGGGAGCAGCCGCCAGCCGAGGACCACCGCGAGGATGCCGACGGGCACGTTGACGAAGAACACCCACCGCCAGCCGTGCGCCTCGCCGCCGACGGCGATCAGCAGGCCGCCGAGCAGCGGGCCGACGGCCGTGGAGATGCCGATGGTGGCGCCGAGCAGCCCGAACGGGCGACCCCGCTCCGGCCCCTGGAAGAGCTCCTGGATGAGCCCGGTGACCTGCGGGTTCACCACCCCGGCGGCGGCGCCCTGGATCAGCCGGGCCGCGATCAGCCATCCGGGCGAGGCGGCCAGCCCGGCCAGCGCGCTGGCCAGGGTGAAAAGGGCGATCCCGAAGACGAACGCGCTTCGCCGGCCGCGTGCGTCGCCGAAGCGGCCGGCGGAGACCAGCACCAGCCCGAACGTCAGGGCGTACCCGGAGAGCACCCACTGCAGGTCGCTGGGGGAGGCCCCGAGGGCGCGGTCGATGGACGGGACGGCGACGTTGACGATGCTCACGTCGAGCAGCGTCATGAACGCGGCGACCAGCCCGACCCCGAGGGCCTGCCAGCGGCGCCGGTCGTCCGGCGGCGCGGTCGTGTCGGCCGGGCTCATCGTGCCTCCCGTGGACCAGTGATCGGGCATCGTCGAGCGCTACCCCGGTCCCCGGGAGGCGAACCATCGCGAGGTGCTCGGGGGCTCACGCCATCTGGCGGGCGCAGAACCGGGGACCGAAGTCCAGCCCGGCCATCGGCGAGTCCTCCCGGTGCAACAGGTTCTTCTCGGTGAGCTGGTGCAGCGGCGCCCGCAGCTGCTCCTCGGTGAGACCGGCCTCCTCGGCGATCAGGTCCGGGTACGGCACCTGTCCCCGGGCCTCCAGCGCCGCGACCGCGTCGTACACCCGCTCCTCGACATCCGACAGTTGCACCTGCCGCATGGCCTTTCCTCCTTCGCCTGTCCCGCCCCTGCGCGGGCGGTTACGCCGCTGCGGTTACCCGGTGGACGGGCGAAGATGCCCACCCGATCGGGCGGTGCCGGTGGCCGCGCCGTCGGCGCCGCGGGCTGCGGTTTGCCCTAGGCTGCACCAGTGATCGTCTGGGATCTCGCCGTCGTCGGCGCCGGCCCCGCCGGGCTCTCCGCCGCCCACGCCGCCGCCCGAGCGGGCGTGCGCACACTGGTGGTGGAGCGCGCCGCGCACCCGCGTTACAAGACCTGCGGGGGCGGTCTGATCGGCACCTCGCTCGCGGCCGTGGCCGACCGGATCGAGGTGCCCGCGCACGACCGGGTCGACCGGGTGACGTTCACCCGGGACGGGCGTCGCCGGTTCACCCGCCGCCATCCCGGCGGGCCGCTGGTGAGCATGGTCCGCCGGGAGGAGTTCGACGACCGACTGCGGGCCGCCGCGGTCGCCGCCGGTGCCGAGGTGCGCGAGCGCGTCGCGGTCCGCGCGGTCGAGCAGGACCCCGACGTCGTACGCCTCAGGCTGGCCGACGGGGACACGGTCCACGCGCGGACGGTGGTCGGGGCGGACGGCTCCTCGGGGGTGACCGCCCGGCACGTGGGGGTCACCCACCGGCAGGTGGACCTGGGGCTGGAGCTGGAGCTGCCCGTGCCGCCGGAGGAGCAGGCCCGCTGGCGGGGCCGCCTCCTGCTGGACTGGGGTCCGCTGCCCGGCTCGTACGCCTGGGTCTTTCCTAAGGGCGACCGGCTGACGGTCGGGGTGATCGCCGCCCGGGGCGAGGGGGAGCGGACCAGGGCCTACCTGCGCGGGTTCGTGGACCGGCTGGGTCTGTCCGGGGTGGAGCCGGCGCACGACTCCGGCCACCTGACCCGCTGCCGGGCCGAGGACTCGCCCCTACGTCGGGGCCGGGTGCTGGTCGCGGGCGACGCTGCGGGGCTGCTGGAGCCGTGGAGCCGGGAGGGGATCAGCTACGCGCTGCGTTCCGGCGAACTGGCCGGCGCGGCGGTCGCCGCCGGTGACCTGGCGGGTTACGACCGCAGGGTCACCCGGGACCTGGTGCCGTCGATGCGCGCCGGGCACCGGCTGCTCGACGTGTTCGCCCGGCGGCCGGGGGTCTTCCACGCGCTGTTGGCCACGCCGCCGGGCTGGCGGATGTTCGTGCGGTTCTGCCAGGGCCGGGCGAGCTTCGACGAGACGTTGCGTCGCGCCCCGGTCCGGGCGGCGCTGGCGCTGCTGGACCGGCCGCCGAGCGGCTGAACCCGGCCGCGGAGGCCCACACGTCCTGGCCGCGCACGTCCTGGCCGCACCTTCTGGCGCGCAGGCCTGGCCGCACGTCGTCGGCGCGCGCCTGACCAGCACGCCGATCGGGCGCGCCGGACACGCGCCACACGGCAAGCCGGCCCTCGCCTTTTGCCCAGGATCCTAGGATGCCTTAGCGGTGGTGTCCGACGTCACCACCGCACACAATGATGACGTCGAGGGAGAAGTCATGGCAGAAGACCACTCCGGACCGTCGTTCACCGACGAGGAGTACAGCTTCCTGCGGCACGTGCGCTTCGGCGAGCTGCCGCCCGCGGTCCGCCCCGAGGAGCGGACGGCGCTGACCGAGACCGATCCGCGGCGGGACCAGCCGGATCCGGGCGACGAGCGCGACCGGTGGGACCTGCGGCACGGGGCCTGACGCCCTGCCCGGGGAACGGGGGCACAGCTCGATCACCGTTCCTGCCGGTTCTTCCTACGGCCTGCCCGACGGAGCGAAATCCGGACGAGCGGGAGCGCCCGCGCTGCTAGCCTGGTCGCCATGGCACGAGGTATCTGGTCGCAGAAGATCCGCTCCGCCCGCTGACGGCGGCGCCTGCTCTCTGCTGATCCGCGCTCGCCGTCCCGGTTCCCGCCGGGCGGCCGCTTGCTGCTGCCCGGCTCCACCACGAGCTGCGGAGCACCCTTGAACCTCACCCCGACCACCGAAACCCTGTCCCTGCCCGTCGCGGCGGGCGGCGCCGCGCACGTCCGCGCCAACGGCGTCGCCGTCGTCCGCGGCTCCCGACGGGTCCTCGCCGACGTGTCGGTGACTGTCTCCGCCCGGTCCCGGATCGCCGTCGTCGGCGAGAACGGCCGCGGCAAGACGACGCTGCTGCACGTTCTCGCCGGCCTCATCCCGCCCGACGAGGGCACCGTGCACCGGGCGGGCACGATCGGCCTGGCCCGACAGGAGCTGTCCGCGCGTGACGGTGAGACCGTCGGCACCCTGACGTCCGAGGCGCTGGCCGCGTCGTTGGCGGCCCTCGCCGCGCTGGACGAGGCGTCGCTCGCCGTGGCCGCGGGCGATCCCGGCGCCGGAGACCGCTATGCCGTCGCGCTGGAGGCCGCCACGGGGCTCGACGCGTGGGACGCCGAGCGCCGCATCGATGTCGCCCTGGAGGCCCTGGGTGCGTGCACGGACCGCGACCGCGCGTTGTCGGAGCTCTCCGTCGGGCAGCGCTACCGGGTACGGCTGGCGTGCCTGCTCGGCGCGCGGCACGACGTGCTGCTGCTCGACGAGCCGACCAACCACCTCGACGCCGACGGGCTGGACTTCCTGACCCGCAGGCTGCGCGAGCACGACGGCGGACTCGCCGTCGTCAGCCACGACCGGGCGCTGCTGCGCGACGTCGCGGACCGGTTCCTCGACCTCGACCCGACGCGCGACGGGACGCCGCGCCTGTACGCCGGCGGCTACGACGCCTGGCAGGACGCCCGGCGCCGCGAACGTGAGTCCTGGGAGCAGGACTACGAGGAGCAGCAGGCCGAGCACCAGCGGCTGCAGAACGCGGTGTCCAAGGCCCGCGACCGGCTCTCCACCGGCTGGCGGCCCGACAAGGGGACCGGTAAGCACCAGCGCCAGTCCCGCGCGCCGGGCGTCGTGCAGGCCCTGCACCGCCAGCAGGACGCCCTCCAGGCGCACCGGATCGACGTGCCGGAGCCGCCGCCGACCCTGCGGTGGCCCGACCTGAGCGTCCGGCGGGGTGCGCCACAGTTGCGGGCGTACGGCGTCGCCGTCGACGGGCGCCTGACCGGTCCGGTCGACCTCACCCTCGACGGCGGCGACCGGCTGCTGGTCACCGGGGCGAACGGTGCCGGGAAGTCCACGCTGCTCGCGGTGCTGGCCGGCGCGCTCCAGCCGACGGACGGACGCGTGTGGACGGCGAAGGAGGCACGGATCGCCCTGATCGACCAGGAGACCGCCGCGCACGACCCCGGCCTCACCGCCCGCGAGGTCCACGCCCGTCACGTGGGGCGGCTGGTGGCCCGCGGGGCGCTCCGCGACGCCGAGGCCGTCCCGCTCGGGGCGCTCGGGCTGCTCGACTCCGATGCGATGCGCACCCCGGTCGGGCGGATGTCGCAGGGGCAGCAGCGGCGCCTCGACCTGGCGTTGGCGCTGGCCGGGCGGCCCGGGCTGATCCTGCTCGACGAGCCGACCAACCACCTGTCGTCGGCGCTGGTCGACGAGCTGACCGAGGCGATCCGTGACACGAGCGCCGCCGTCGTGGTCGCCACGCACGACCGGCAGTTGCTGCGGGACCTCGCCGACTGGCCGCGCCTGGAGATCGGAGGTCGCGTCACGGGTCGCGAACGACGCTGACCCGGCTCGCGGCGCCGGCCCGGCCCGGTGTCACGTCGCGTACGTGGCACCGGGCCGGTCGTGCCGCCGGGCGCCGGACGGGCCGCAGGCGATCAGCCCACGGCCCGTCCGGTGGTGCGGGGATCAGAAGACGGGCACGCCCTCGCGCACCAGCCGCCAGTTCGGCTGGTAGAAGTCCGCCGGGTCGATGGTGCCCTTGGCCTGCGCCCAGTCGATCAGCAGCTGCCGGATCTCCTGCTGCTCGTTGTAGACCTGGGTCTTCACGATGCCGGGGAAGTTGCCGCCGCCGCTGCGCCGGTAGTTGTTGACCGCCACCACGAACTGCGCGTTGTCCGCCACCGGCGTGTCGGTGCCGGGCAGCACCAGGCGGGTGACGCGTTGCCCCACCGGCTTGGAGATGTCGATGTCGTAGTCCAGGCCGGAGAAGACGTCGTAGTTGTAGTCCGGCACGGCCGGGTCGCTGATCGTCGCCGGGTCGACCGGGGCGCCGGGGGCGAGGGTCCGGAAGTACTTCGCCGAGTACTCCAGGTAGGCGCGCACCTCGGCGCCGCTGAGCACGACCGCCTCGAGGGTGTTGTCGAAGACGTACAGCCCGGCCACGTCGCGGATCTTCACGTCGCCGGCGGGGAAGACCGCGGTCCGGCTGAACGGTGCCGCGATCGACAGCACCGGCAGGTCCGCGTACGCCGTGCCGGCCAGCGCCTCACCGACGACCTCGGTCTGCACGTGGTTGATGAAGTCCAGGATGGGGGTGTCCCTGTAGCGGCTCTCCGCCGCTGACAGCTCCACCGTGGAGCGGGCCACGACCTGGTTGACGTACGCGACGGTCTTCTGGTGCTGCGCCCGTACGGCGGCGAGGACCTTCGGGTCCTCGACCACGGTGTTGGTGTTCAGCAGGGCGGCGGACTTCTTGGTGATCTTCCAGCGGCCCCGATCGCGGGCCAGGGTGAAGTCCATCCGGCTCAGCCGCTGGCCCCACTTCGACGGCTCGGTGAGCAGCACCTGCTCGCCGGTCTGCTCGTTGGCCACGAACTTCTCGGCGACCTCGGCGTGGGCGTGGCCGAACAGGATCGCGTCGATGCCGGGGACCTGCTGGGCGATCAGCGCCGTCGGGTTCTCGATCGGCAGCTCCGGGCCGTAGCTGGAGGTGCCGCTGTCGCCGCCGTGGGCGGAGATCAGCACGATGTCGGCGCCGCGCGCCCGCATGATCGGCACGTACTTCGCGGCGGTGGCGATCATGTCGTCGAACCGCAGCTTGCCCTCGACGTTGGCCCGGTCCCAGATCGCGCTGCCCGGGTTGGTCAGGCCGAGGATGCCGACGCGCAGCGGCGGTGCGGCGAAGCCGACGTCGACCTTCTTGATGACGTACGGCAGGAAGGCCGGCTTGCCGGTGGCGACGTTGACGGCGTTGGCGGCCAGCGCCGGGAAGCCCAGCTGCGAGATCCACTTCGCCAGCAGCGGCAGGCCGTAGTTGAACTCGTGGTTGCCCAGCGTCACGGCGTCGTAGCCGAGCACGTTCATGGCGTTGGCCATCGGGTGCGTCGCACCGGTGGTGGTGATCGGCTCCTGCTTGGCGTAGAAGGTGGCCAGCGGGGTGCCCTGGATGGTGTCGCCGGCGTCGAGCACCAGCGTCGCCTTGCCGCGCCGCTCGGCGCGGATCTGCTTGACGAGGGCGGCCAGCTTGGCGACGCCCACGTCGTTGTGCTTGCTGTCGTCGTACTCGGCGTCGGAGTAGTAGTCCCAGTTGTAGACGTTGCCGTGGGTGTCCGACGTGCCGAGGATCGTCAGGTCCCAGGTCCGCGACCGGGCCGGGCCGGCCGCCTGGGCGGGGGCGGCGGCGATCAGCGGGACGCTCGCCGCCGCGGCCGCGGCGGCGAGCACCGTCCGACGCGACGGGCCGGAGGGAGAGGTCATGAGGTGCCCTTCCATGGGGGTTCGGGACGCCCGGTGAGCGCCGAGCGCACCATAAACGAGCGGCGGTCACTCCTGCCACAGCCGCCCGAGGTGTTTCATCACACCGGCGCGCAGGGGCATGGTCATGTAACACGGCGACGGCCGTTTCCGCTTGCCGCCGCAGGGTAGGGCGTGGGAGACCCCAGACCCGACCGGTGCGCGAGGAGACGTCGGTGAGCGAGGACCAGCACACCCAGCAGGACCCCACCAGCCAGTACGGCCAGCAGGAGGGACAACCGAAGCAGCAGCAGACGCCGCCCGGCTCGACGGAGGAGATGACCCCGAAGCCGGACCACGGCGAGGAGTCGTACCGCGGCAGCGGCAAGCTCGACGGCAGGCGGGCGTTGATCACCGGTGGCGACTCCGGCATCGGCCGCGCGATCGCCATCGCGTACGCCCGGGAGGGCGCCGACGTGCTCATCTCCTACCTCAGCGAGGAGGAGGACGCCGACGCCCGGGAGACCGTCCGGCTGGTCGAGGAGGCTGGCCGCAAGGGCATCGCGGTGCGCGGCGACATCACGGACGAGGGGCACTGCCAGCAGTTGGTCGAACGGGCCCTGCACGACCTCGGCGGGATCGACATCCTGGTCAACAACGCGGCCTACCAGATGGCACAGGACAAGGGCATCCTCGGCATCAGCGGCGAGCAGTTCGACCGGGTGCTGAAGACGAACCTGTACGCGATGTTCTGGCTCTGCCGGGCGGCCGTGCCGCACATGCCCGAGGGCTCGGCGATCATCAACACCTCGTCGATCCAGGCGTTCGACCCCTCGCCGCAGCTGCTGGACTACGCCACCACCAAGGCGGGGATCGCCAACTTCACCAAGGCGCTCGCCGCCGACCTGGCCGAGCGGGGGATCCGGGTGAACGCGGTGGCGCCGGGCCCGATCTGGACGCCGCTGATCCCGGCGACGATGCCGAACGAGAAGGTCGAGAAGTTCGGCCAGGACACCCCGGAGGGACGCCCCGGCCAGCCGGCCGAGCTGGCCCCCGCGTACGTCTTCTTCGCCTCCCAGGAATCCAGCTACGTCACCGGCGAGATCCTCGGCGTGACGGGCGGCCGCCCCACGAAGTAA
>NZ_WAAS01000252.1:0-9194 GCF_008806585.1 Micromonospora sp. AMSO12t | reverse complement strand
TTTCGACGGGTTCGAGGCCGGCCGGCGCGCTCGCGCCGACATGACCGCCGAGATCCGGATGCCTGAGCGGGACCCGCGTGACATGCGGGGCCGGGGCCCGGCCGGGCCGCCTCCGCAGCCGCAGCCGGGCTTCGGCGGCCCACCGCACGCCGGTCCGCCGGTGGGTGGTCCGCCGGTCGCTGGCCCACCCGTCGGTGGCCCACCCGTCGGTGGCCCACCCGTCGGTGGCCCGCCGCCGATGGTCGGCCCGCCGATGGCCGGCCCGCCCGGCAGCGACCTCTACCGCGTCGACCAGATCCGTCGCAGCTTCCAGGTGCGCCGGTTCGGCAGCGGGTACGACCCCGACCAGGTCGACCGGTTCTTCGACACGCTGCTGGGCGGCATGCAGGGGCGCAACCCGATGCCGGTGAACCCGAAGGAGCTGGACACGCTGCGCTTCGGGCTGGTGCCCGGTGGCTACTTCGAGGCCGAGGTCGACGCCGCGCTCAAGGACGTGCAGGACATCCTGTTCGGCCGCTGATCCGCGTACGGCGAGGGCCCGCTCCCCGGTCGGGGGCGGGCCCTCGTGCGTGTGGCCTCCGGCGCGCGGACCGGTGCGACGCCGGCTGACGCGGGTGCGGTCAGGACCGCAGGCCGTTGCGCCGCAGCACGGTGTCGCCGATGACGATGAGCAGCAGCAGCACGGCCAGGCCGATCAGCCAGATGTTCTCGACCCTGCCCTCGTGGTTGCCGCAGAGCATCGCCAGCAGGGCCAGCGCGGAGACCACCGCGCCGATCCGCCCGGACTTGCGGTGCCCGGGCTTGTGCTGGTCTGGCGACGTTACCGGCTCGCTTCCTGCCACTGTCGGTCCTTCCCTCGCGATCGGATCTCCGGTTAGTCTGGCACGCCTCGTGCCGGGCCCGGCGCTGGGTCCGACCGATGGGGCGGACCGCACGATCCGCACGGGCGCGGCGGGCGTCGGCCCGGGGTACGTACGAGGGCCGGCAGGGACTTCGGCACGGTGCCCGGCGTCGGGCAGGTGGCGTCGCCGGCGTCGGGACCAAGGGCCCGGCTCCACCCGGGCGCATCGGCACTACCGGCGTCGCGGGTAGGTCGCCAGACTCCCTCCGGTAGCGTTTCTGGCGTACACCTTGTTTGTCGTTTTGAGGGGGAACTGCGGTGCGAGTGACCGGTACGGGGCACGCCAGCATGCGGATCGACACGGCCGCGGGCAGCATCCTGTGCGACCCGTGGGTCAATCCGGCCTATTTCGCCTCATGGTTCCCGTTTCCGGACAACTCCCTGCTCGACTGGGAGGCCCTCGGCGACGTCGAGTATCTCTACGTGTCGCACCTGCACCGGGACCACTTCGACGCGGCGCACCTGAAGCGCTTCGTGTCGAAGGACGCCACCGTGCTGCTGCCCGCGTTCCCCACCTCCGAGATGGAGGACGAGCTGCGGGAGCTGGGCTTCACCAAGTTCCTGAAGGCGCCGAACGAGCAGGTCGTGGAGCTGGACGGCGGCCTGAAGATCATGATTCAGGCGCTGACCAGCCCGACCGACGGCCCGATCGGCGACTCGTCGCTGTGGGTGGAGTACGACGGGGTCCGGCTGCTCAACCAGAACGACGCCCGTCCCACCGACCTGAGTGCCTTCGCCGAGCTGGGCCACGTGCACGCGCACATGCTCCAGTTCTCCGGTGCGATCTGGTACCCGATGGTCTACGAGCTGCCGCAGGCGGCGAAGACGGCGTTCGGCAAGCAGAAGCGCGACCGGCAGTTCGACCGCACCTGGCGCTACATCGACGACCTGAAGGCCGACCACGTCTTCCCGATCGCCGGCCCGCCCTGCTTCCTCGACGACGAGCTGTGGCAGTTCAACGACATCCACGGCGACGAGGGCAACATCTTCCCCGACCAGTCGGTCTTCCTGAGCGAGTACGCCAAGGTCGGCGGCACCAACGGCGTCGTGCTGCTCCCGGGCAGCGTCGCGGAGATCACCACCTCCGGAGCCAGCACGACACACCCGGTGCCCGTGGAGGAGTTCTTCGCCAACAAGGTGGCCCACCTGGAGGAGATGCGCGAGCGCAAGCGGCCGGTCATCGAGGCCGAGAAGGCGTCCTGGCGGCACCCCGAGGTGGACGTGCTCAAGGAGATGCAGCGCCGGATCGAGCCCCTGCTTGAGGAGTCGATCTACCTGGCCAAGGGGGTCGGCGGCCCGGTCCGCTTCGACCTGGTCAGCTACGACGGCGAGAGCGTCGAGTCGATCGTGGTGGACTTCCCGGGCAAGCAGGTCCGGCCGTACGCCGACGAGAAGGTCCGCTACCGGTTCCGCACCGAGCGGGCGTTGA
This sequence comes from Micromonospora sp. AMSO12t, assembly GCF_008806585.1. Lineage (NCBI taxonomy): Bacteria > Bacillati > Actinomycetota > Actinomycetes > Micromonosporales > Micromonosporaceae > Micromonospora > Micromonospora sp. AMSO12t. The sequence continues at coordinate 6,864 of NZ_WAAS01000252.1, read as the reverse complement.
TCGAGCACCTGCTGCACATCGGCGAGGTGGACTGGGTCAACTCCCTCTTCCTCTCCTGCCGCTTCTCGGCGGCCCGGATCGGCCAGTACAACGAGTTCGTCTACGCGTTCTTCAAGTGCCTCTCCACGGAGCGGCTCCAGTACGCCGAGGGCTGGTACGACGAGCACGAGCGGAGCACCGACGCCGAGGACATCACCCTCGGTGACTGGGTGGTGCAGCGGCGCTGCCCGCACCTGAAGGCGGACCTGACCCGGTTCGGCATCGTCGAGGGCGACCAGCTCACCTGCCAACTGCACGGCTGGAGGTTCGACCTGGCCAGCGGCCGGTGCCTGACCAGCGTCGGGCACAAGGTCCGGGCACACCGGGCCGGCGAGCAGCAGACCCCCGCCCCGGCGGGCGAGGCGGCCAGCTAACGGCGATTTCCCCGCGCCCGCCGCCCCCGCCGGGTGACCATCAGGTCGACGAGGGGGTGACGTGGCCGAGGGAGTGCGCAAGAGCGGCTACCGGTACCGACGTGACCGGGAGATGGTCCGGGACGCCTCCCGGGTGGAGACGTTCAGCGACGGCGTCTTCGCGGTCGTGCTGACGGTGATGGCCGTCGAACTGCTCCAGAACGGCCCGGCGAGGGCCGGTGGGAGGGAGCTTCCCGACGCCCTCGCCCACGCCTGGCCGTCCTACCTGGCGTATGTGATCACCTTCGGCATCGCCGGCCAGATCTGGCTCGGCCACCACAACATGTGGCGGTACGTGGTCCGGGTAGATCAGCTGCTGCTGGTGTTCAACCTGCTCGTGCTGCTCTTCGTGGCCGCGATCCCGTTCACCGCCGACCTGCTGTCGGACAACCTGCGCGGCGGGTCGACCGAGCAGCGGTTGACCGCCGCACTCTACTTCGGCACCGTGCTCGGCGAGTCGATCTTCTTCAACCTGAGCTGGTGGTGGGCACGGCGGCGAAGGCTGCTCCACCCCGATCTGGATCCCCGGCTGGCCCGTGCGGTGGCGCGGCGCCTGCTGCTGCGCCCACTGCTCTACCTGATCGCCTTCGCCTTCGTCTTCGTCAACGCGGTCCTCAGCCTTCTGCTCTACCTGCTGCTCCTCGGTCTCTCCCTCATTCACCGTCCCGGCGACCTGCCCCCCGCCGAGGCCGGCGGCGAGGTCAGCGGCCGAGGTCGGTGAGGACGCGGCGGGCGGCGTTGTGGCCGGCGGCGCCGATGACGCTGCCGGCCGGGTGGCAGCCGGCGCTGCCCGCGTAGACGCCGTCGACGCCGGTGGCGTACGGCATCCGGTCGGTGAACGAGACCGTGTTGTCGACGTGGTGGATGTGCCCGCCGGTGATGCCGAAGTGCGCCTCGATGCCGGGCGGCGGCAGCGGCACGGCGTCGGCGATCAGGTCGGCGGTGCCCGGGGCGTACCGCTCGCAGATGCCGATCAGGCGGTCGACGTAGCCCGGCAGCGCCTCGTCCCAGGTGGTGCCGGCCAGCTCGTACGGCACCGACTGCACGAAGAGCGCCGACGAGTGGTGCCCCCTGCCGTCGGACAGCGACGGGTCCACGGTGGTGTGCAGGTACCACTCGATGGTCGGCTCGGCGGGCAGCCGACCCGCCTGCACGTCCGCCCACATGGCGCGCAGCGCCGCCATCGGCGACTCGCCGCCCCCGCCGGTCAGGGACTCCGAGCCGGGCAGCAGGTGGATGGTCGAGCCGAACGGGCTCGGGGAGCCCTGGGGCAGGCAGGAGAAGCGGGGCAGCCCGGTCAGCGCCAGGTTGAGCTTGAGCGTGGTGCCGGGTCGGCGGACCGCCGCCATCCGCTCGGCCAGCGGCGCCGGGAGCGCGCCGTCGGGCAGCAGGTCCATCAGCCGGTACGGGTCGCACGCGCCGAGCACCACCCGCGCGCCGATCTCCCGCCCGTCGGCGAGGACGACCCCGCTGGCCGCGCCGCCGTCCAGGGTGATCGCATGCACCGGCGTGCCGGTGCGGATCGTCGCGCCGGCGGTCCGGGCGGCGTCGGCGAACGTACGCGACACGGTGCCCATCCCGCCCTCGGCGATCATCCACGTGCCGTCGGAGCCGGGCAGCCGGCACATGTTGTGGACGAGGAAGTTGTGCCCGGTGCCCGGGTCGTCGGGGCCGGCGTTGAGCCCGGAGAGGCCGTCGGTGACCGCGTACATGCTCATCAGGAGCTCGGAGCGGAAGTCGAAGCGGGCCAGGTGGTCGGCGACGGAGCCGCGGACGAGGTCGACGAAGACCTGCCGCAGCGCCGGCCGGACGTACCGCTCGGCGGTCTCCTCGACGGGCAGCGGCTCGGCCAGCCAGGCCGGGGCGAGGTCGTCACGCAGCGCGGCCAGCTCGGCCTGGAGGGCGTCGTCGGCGGCCACGTCGGCGGGGGAGAAGAACTCGGCGAGCTGCGCGCGGGTGGCCGCCGTGTCGCTGCCGAAGAGCAGGTACGGCGAGCCGGGGCCGCCGGGGGTGGGCAGGAAGTAGTGCGGGTCGCGGCGCAGCACGGGGATGCGCACGTCCAGCGTGGCGAGCAGTTCCGGCGGCATCAGCCCGAGCAGGTACGACCCGGTGGAGTGGCGCAGCCCCGGCACCTTCGGGAACGGCGCCTCGGTGCGGGTGGCCCCGCCGATGACGTCCGCCGCCTCCAGCACCAGCACGTCGAGCCCGGCGCGGGCGAGCAGGATCGCGGACACCAGACCGTTGTGCCCGGCGCCGACGATCACCACGTCGGCCCGGGGCGGCAGCTCGTCACCCATGCCGGTGGAGCCTAGCGCCCACAGGTCCCGCCGGTCAGCCCTTCCGCCGCCGGTCGGCCCTTCCGCCGCCGGTCGGCCCTTCCGCCGCCGGTCGGCCTAGGCTTGCCTGCCATGGCAGCACCCTTCAGCGCGCCCACCCCCGCCCCGAACGCCACGGTGCTACCCACCGGACGGCGCCGTGCCCGGGTCGGCCTGCCGCTCTCCCTGTTCCTCGTCCTGGCCGGGATCGGCGGCCTCGTCGCGGCTGTCGCGGTCGTCGGCGGAAGCCATCAGCCACGGTCACCTGTGGCGGGGCTCGTCGCGGCGGGCACCCTGGCGGCGCTCGGTGTGCCGGGTGTCCTGCTCTTCGTGGTGTCCTGGCGGCAACGGCGGACGAGGATCCTCGTCGACCACATTGGCCTGTGGTTCGACAAGGGGGACCGGCGGAACGTCATCCCGTGGCACAGTCTCGCCGGCGTCGGCCTGTTCACGAGCCACGGGCACAAGGCCAGTTTCCACTCCCTGGAGCTGTACCCGACGGGCCACATCGACCGCGACGACCCGGTGCTGTGGACACTGGTGCGCGAGGAGGCGCCGTTCCGCCCCGGGCTGCCCCACCTGCGCCACCGTCTCCGTCTCGAGGCTGCCGACGTGCCCCTGGCGGTGTCGGCGGTCCGCCACCACGCGCCGCACCTCTGGCTCGGTGAGTCCCGACGCGAGGGCAGCCACATCGGGCGCCCCGACCGTGCCGGGCACCGGGAGCGGACCCGGGCGCGGGGGCGGTAGCCGGACGCCAGCGAGGTCAGGACGGCGGGCTGTCGTCCGGGGGCGGGCCGGCCAGCAGTTGGGCGGCGAACGTCTCCAGTTCCAGCTCGAACAGCGCCTCGGCCTCGGTGACCGCCCAGTCGAACTGGTGGAAGACCTCCATGGCGACCAGCCCGTAGAGGCGGGTCCAGCCCGAGAGGAAGGCGTACGCGACCTCGATCGGCACCTCGCCGTGGCTGAGCCGCAGCGGCTCCAGCCGCCCGTCCAGGTGCCGCCGGAGCAGTTCGCCGGGCGGGGTGCGGAAGGGGGAGCGGCGCCACAGGTCGAGGATCGGCTGGATGAAGACCGCGCCGAGGCGGGCGCCGGGGTGGTCCGGGGTGGCGTGGCCGCCGACGAAGGCGGTCCGTCCCGGGACGGGGGCGCCGAAGATCAGCCCGAACTCGGCGGGGTGCGCCAGCGACCAGGCGCGGAACGCCCGGGACATGGCCAGCAACCGCGCGACCGGCTCGCCCCCGGCGTCGTCCCCAGCCGCCTCCAGCCGCAGCCGCAGCTCGTTGTAGAGGTCGGCGGCGAGGTCCGCGACCAGCGCCTCCAGGCTCGGGAAGTAGCGGTAGATGGCCGGCGCCGTCATGCCCATGTCGCGGGCGATGGCCCGCAGCGAGATCGCGTCGATCCCACCCGTCACCAGCAGACGGCGTGCCCCGTCCTTGATCTCGGCGACGGTCGCCGTGCGCAGGCGTTCCCGCCGAGTGGGTGCGGCCATCGACAACCACCTTGACCAGAGGAAACACCGTTGCGATAGTTAACGGCGTTCACTGAAATTAGCGATGGTAGCAGCTTAGCCATCTGTGGAGGGAGAGGCGAATGTTCGCCTGGTGGGGACACATGGTGGTGCGGCTGCGCTGGGCGGTGCTGGCCGCCGCCCTGGTGCTGGTCGCTGTCGGATCGACCTGGGGGGCGGGTGTCTTCGGGCAACTGACCGGGGGTGGCTTCGACGACCCGGCCAGCGAGTCCAGCCGGGCCGCCGAACGGATCGACCGCGAGCTGGGGCCGCAGGGCGCAGACCTGGTGGTGCTCTGGTCCAGCGACACGGCGTCCGTCGACCAGCCGGCCTTCCGCGACCCGGTCACGGCCACCGTCACGGGGCTGCGCGCGCGTTCCGAGATCACCAGCGTCACCACCTGGTACGACACGCAGGCCCCCGCGCTGCTCTCCACAGACCGCCGGGCCACCTACGCGCTGATCCAGCTCCGGGCCGCTGACAAGGACGACAAGACCGCCGCGTACGAGGAGCTGCGGCCGGCCCTCGACGCGCCCGGCGTACGGACCGAGGTCGGCGGCGCGACGGCTGCCCTGCACGAGTCGAACACCCAGACGACCAAGGACATCACCCGCGCGGAACTGCTCTCCATGCCGGTGCTGCTGGTGCTGCTCGTGCTGATCTTCGGCGGGCTGGTGGCCGCGTCGACGCCCCTGCTGATCGGCGGGCTGGCCATCCTCGGCGCGTTCGTCACCGTCCGGCTGGTCACCCTGGTCACCGACGTGTCGGTCTTCGCCATCAACGTCATCACCCTGATCGGCCTGGGCATGGCGGTCGACTACTCCCTCTTCGTGGTCAGCCGGTTCCGCGAGGAGCTGGCGGCCGGCCACGACACCCCCGCCGCGATCCGGCGCACCATGCTCACGGCGGGGCGTACGGTGCTGGTCTCCGGGCTCACCATCGCGCTCGCCATGGCCAGCCTGCTGATCTTCCCCCAGGCGTTCCTGCGCTCGATGGGCCTCGGCGGGATCGCCGCCGTGCTGGTCGCCATGCTGGCGGCGCTGACCGTGCTGCCGGCCCTGCTCGCGGTGCTCGGCCGTCGGATCGACGCGCTGCGCGTACCGCTGCCGTGGCGGCGTGGGGCGCGCGGCGGGCGGCCGACGGCGGGGGAGACGGGCGGCGCCTGGGCCCGCATCGCGCACAGCGTGATGCGCCGCCCGGTGCGCTACCTGGTCGGGGTGACCGTGCTGCTCGCGGTGCTGGCCGCGCCGTTCCTGGGGGTCTCCTTCGGCGGGTTCGACGACCGGGTGCTGCCCCCGGACGCCGAGCCCCGGGTCGTCTCCGAGCGGGTCGCCGCGGAGTTCGCCGGCGGCACGATCTCGCCGATCGACGTGCTGGTCTCCGGGGCGTCTCCGGAACAGGCGCAGCCCTTCGCCGACCGGGTGGCCGCCGTGCCCGGCGTGACCGGGGTGCAGGTGGCGGCCAACCGGGGCACGTCGACGCTGCTGACCGTGACCTACCCGGGCGAGCCGGCCGGCGACACCGCGCAGGACGTGGTCCGGGCGCTGCGCGACCTGCCCGCGCCGGACGGCGCCCAGGTGCTCGTCGGCGGCCGGCCCGCCGTCGACCTCGACCTGATCGACGGCCTCGGCGACCGGCTGCCCTGGATGGCCCTGCTGATGGCCGCCGCAACCCTGGTGCTGCTGTTCCTCGCCTTCGGCTCGCTGGTGCTGCCGGTCAAGGCGGTGCTGATGAACCTGGTGTCGATCGGCGCGTCGTTCGGGGTGGTGGTCTGGATCTTCCAGGACGGTCACTTCGCCGACCTGCTCGGCTTCACCCCGACCGGGTTCATCGAGCCCAGCAACCCGATCCTCATGCTCGCCGTGCTCTTCGGGCTGGCCACCGACTACGAGGTGTTCCTGCTCTCCCGGGTACGCGAGGAGTGGGACCGCACGGGCGACAACACCGCCTCGGTGGCGGCCGGGCTCCAGCACACCGGGCGGATCATCACCGCCGCCGCGCTCCTGCTGATCATCGTGGTGGCCGGCTTCGCCACCGGCGAGATGGCGTACATCAAGCTCATCGGGATCGGCATGATCGTGGCGATCGTGGTGGACGCGACGCTGGTCCGGGCGCTGCTGGTGCCGGCCACGATGCGGTTGCTCGGCCACTGGAACTGGTGGGCTCCCGCCCCGCTCGCCCGCTTTCACCGCCGCTTCGGCCTGCACGAGTCCGCCGAGCCTGAGCCGGCGGCCCCGGAGACCCGTCACGCCGAGTTCACCAAATAGAAGCTTCCATCGATACCCCGTCGGCCCTGGCGTCGACGGGGCATCGGACCTGCCGGACCGGGACGGCTTCCCGGTGCCGACCCGCCGGCAGGTCGGCGCCGCACGGCACTTCGACGGCGGCGAGGGCTGCTGGTGCGACCGGGGCACCTGCTGGTTCACCACCAAGGGCGCCAACCGGGTGTGGGCGTACGACGCGGTGAACCAGCGCCTCGACCTGGCCTACGACGACTCGCTGGTGCCGGCGGGCGCCGCGCCGCTGACCGGGGTGGACAACATCACCGGCACGGCCGGCGGAGACCTCTACGTCGCCCGGTCGGCGGGCG
>NZ_WAAS01000251.1:0-9247 GCF_008806585.1 Micromonospora sp. AMSO12t | reverse complement strand
GAGGGTGGACGGGTCGAGGTTGGCGCAGAGGACCGTGGTGGCGGTGGCGGTCAGCGGGGCGAGCAGCCAGTCGACCGGATCGGGATACCTCCCCGTGTCGATCAGGACCCGGTCGCCGGACGCGATGCCCAGTTCCGTGGCGCGGGCGGTCGCGCGGCCCAGCAGCGCCGCCTCGCCCGGGCCGCCGGGGGCGTACGGGCTGAAGTGGTCGCCGTGGGCGCGTACCTCCGACACGTAGTCGGCGAAGCCGGGCGGCACCTGCCGCATCGGCAGGGCGAACGGGTCGAGGGCGAGGACGTACCGCTCGCCCGCCGACCAGGCGTCCGCCTCGGCCACCCGGGTCGCGGCGGTGAAGAGCACGTCCACGTCGCCCGGCGTGTCGGCGACGGTCAGCCCCGCCGACCAGCAGCCGAGCAGCACCGCGGCGGTCTGCCAGTGCGGGGGCAGCAACACCCCGGCGACGTCGCCGGGGCCCACGGCCACCTCGTTGACGAGCAGGTTGGCCGTCTTGGCCACCCAGTTCGCCAGCGTGGCTCCGGAGAGTTCGGTCCGTTCGCCTGTGGCGTCGTCGTACCAGGTCAGCAGCGGTCGGGTCGGGTCGGTCGCGATCGCGTCGGCGAAGACCCGGGCAATGTTGTCGGCCATCGGCGCGAACGATACGCGCCCGGCGGCCGTACTCGATGACAGCGAGAAGTCGGCGTACCGTCGGGTCGCAGTCAGCGTCCGCGCCGGGCTCCGGCGTAGGCTTGCCGGAGTGTTGTTCCCCACAGTTCCGTCAGTTCAAGGAGTCGCCCCGTGACCGCCGGCCGCCCGCCCCGCGTGCTCATCGACGCCACGAGTGTCCCCGTCGACCGTGGTGGTGTCGGTCGATACGTCGACGGCCTGCTCGGGGCCCTCGGCAAGGTGTGCGGATCGGGGGTGGACTTGGCCGTCGTCTGCCTGCGTACCGACCTGGAGCGCTACACCCGGATGCTGCCCGGTGCGGAGATCGTCCCGGCCCCGGCGGCCGTCGCGCACCGCCCCGCCCGGCTCGCCTGGGAGCAGACCGGCCTGCCGCTGCTCGCCCAGCAGGTGGGCGCGCAGGTGCTGCACTCGCCCTTCTACACCTGCCCGCTGCGCGCCGGCTGCCCCGTCACGGTGACCGTGCACGACGCGACGTTCTTCACCGAGCCGGAGCACTACGACAAGTCGCGGCGCACCTTCTTCCGCAGCGCGATCAAGACGTCGCTGCGCCGCGCCAACCGGGTGATCGTGCCGAGCAAGGCCACCCGGGACGAGCTGATCCGGCTGCTCGACGCGGACCCCACCCGGATCGACGTGGCCTACCACGGCGTCGACCACGCTGCCTTCCACGCGCCCGGCGACGAGGAGAAGGCCCGGGTCCGGGCCCGGCTGGGGCTCGGCGGCACCAACTACGTGGCCTTCCTCGGGGCCAAGGAGCCGCGCAAGAACGTGCCGAACCTGATCCGCGGCTGGGCCCGTGCGGTGGCCGACCGGGCGGATCCGCCGGCCCTGGTGATCGCCGGGGGCCAGGGGCACGACGACGACATCGACCGTGCGGTGGCGGAGGTCCCGTCGCACCTGCGGCTGCTCCGTCCCGGCTATCTCCGCTACGCGGACCTGCCCGGCTTCCTCGGCGGGGCGCTGGTGGCCGCCTACCCGTCCTACGGGGAGGGTTTCGGCCTGCCGATCCTGGAGGCGATGGCGTGCGCCGCCCCGGTGCTCACCACGCCCCGGCTGTCGCTGCCGGAGGTGGGCGGCGACGCGGTCGCGTACACCAGCGAGGCGCCCGACCAGATCGCCACGGACCTGGCCGCGTTGCTCGACGACGAGCAGCGGCGGTTGTCCCTGGCCAAGGCCGGGTTCGACCGGGCCAAGGAGTTCACCTGGGAGTCCAGCGCCGAGGTGCACATCGCCGCCTGGAGCCGGGCCCGGGCCTGACCGCCGTGGCCGGCAGCGCGAGAATGCGTCCCCGGTCAGGCGAATCGGGCATGATGTGCGGGTGATCTACGCCGTGATCCCGGCGGGTGGCAGTGGCACGAGATTGTGGCCACTGTCCCGCGCCGGCCATCCCAAGTTCCTCCACCCGCTGACCGGCTCCGCCGCCTCGCTGCTCCAGGCGACGGTGGACCGGCTGGGTCCGCTGACCACCGCCGAACGCACCCTGGTGGTCACCGGGACCGCGCACGTGACGGCGGTGGCGCGCCAGCTCGCCGGGCTGCCGGAGGAGAACATCCTGGTCGAGCCCTCGCCCCGGGACTCGTGCGCGGCGATCGCCCTGGCCGCCGCGGTCATCGCGCGGCGCGACCCGGAGGCGGTGATGGGCTCCTTCGCCGCCGACCACCTGATCGGTGACCCGGAGCGCTGGCGGGAGGTCGTCCGGGAGGCGGTACGCGGCGCCGAGCAGGGCCTGCTGATGACGGTCGGCATCACCCCGACCCGGGCCGAGACCGGCTACGGCTACCTCCAGACCGGCGACCCGGTCGACGGTGGCCCGCTGCGGCCGGTGGCCGAGTTCAAGGAGAAGCCGAGCGCCGAGGTCGCCGAGGCGTACCTGCGCTCTGGGCGGCACCTCTGGAACGCCAGCATGTTCGTGTGGCGGGTCGACGTGTTCCTCGCCGAGCTGGCTCGCCAGCAGCCCGCCCTGCACGCCGGGATCGTCGCGATCGCCGAGGCGTGGGGCACCGAGGAGCAGGACGACGTGCTCGGCACGGTCTGGCCGACGCTGCCGAAGATCTCCGTCGACTACGCGGTGATGGAGGGCGCGGCGACCGCCGGCCGGGTGGCGACCGTGCCGGGCGACTTCGGCTGGAACGACGTCGGTGACTTCCACACCCTGGGCGAGGTACTGCCCGCCGACGCGGACGGCAACGTGGTGCTCGGCGCCGACGCCAAGCCGGGGGTGCTGCTGCGGGACAGCGCCGGACTGGTGGTGGTGCCCCACTCCGGGCGGCTGGTGGCCGCCGTCGGCGTGCGCGACCTGGTCATCGTCGACACCCCGGACGCGCTGCTGGTCTGCCCCCGCGACCGGGCGCAGGACGTGAAGAAGGTCGTCGACGAGCTCAAGGAACGGGGCGAAGAGGGGCTCGTCTGAGCGTCGCCAGGGCCGGGGCGACCAGGTGCGCCGTCCCGCCGGCCAGCGGCTCCGGCAGCCGGTCCGGCGGGAACCAGCCCAGCGCCTCGGACTCCTCGCTGACCCGCTCCACGGCCCCGGGCGGGGCGAGCACGGCGAAGCGCACGTCGTAATGCAGCGAGCCGCCCTGGCAGCTCACCGGGTGGATGTCGACGTCGATCGGGACGGGGTCGATCAGCAGGCCGGCGATGCCGGACTCCTCGCCGGCCTCGCGCAGGGCGGCGGCGGCGAGGGTCCGGTCGGCCGGCTCGCAGTGGCCGCCGAGCTGCACCCACCGCCGGAACTTGCCGTGCAGGCAGAGCAGCACCCGCGACCCGGTGGCGTCGAGCACCAGCGCGCTCGCCGTGACGTGCCCGGGCCGGTGCGCCCGGCTCATCGCCACCGGCCCGGCGGCCAGCAGCGCGACCGTCCGGTCGCGGGCCTCGGCGGCGGCCGGGCCGGTCGGCTCCCACCGGCTCAGCGTCGCGACGGCGTCGGCGTGCAGCGCCGCGTACACCTCGGCGTGCCGCGCCTCGTCCGTCTCGGCGGGCGCGGCCGCGTGCGGCTCCGCGTCCGTCGGTCGGGAGGCGGCGGTGGGGAAGTCGGCCATGTCGACACTGTACGAGCCGACGCTTCGTACCCTGGCCCGGTGACCCTGCGACTGTTGGAGTTCGTCGTGGCCGGCAACGAGGCCAGCGACCTGCTGCCGGTGCGCTCCGTGCCGCTGCTGCGGGCGCACGGTGCCCGGCGGGGCTTCTGGACCGTGCTCGACGAGGGGCCGGTGGAGCACTGCCTGGCCCTGCTGCTGGAGCTGGACGACGGCCGCTGGGTCGCCCACCACGTGGCCGCCGACGCCGGGGCCGAGAACGGCCGCACGGAGGACGGCGAGGCGCTCGCCCACCACGACGGCTGGGTGTACGTCTTCGGGTCCCACTTCGGTTCGAAGGCGGGACCGCTGCGCCCGCGACGCGCCTTCGTGGCCCGGTTCCGCGAGGACGACGCGGCGGCGGGCACCCTGCCGGTGCAGGTGGTGCGCAACCGGTTCCGGCTGCACCGGGCGGTCAACGACGCCCTGCTCGCGGCGGCGTTCACCCCGCTGTCGCCGGGCGAGCGGGTGCGGGCCCGGTTCATCGGGGAGACCGTCGCCCGGGGCACCGCCCGGTCGAAGGGCTGGGTCAGCCGGCTCGTCCCCGACGACCTGCCGCTGAACGTGGAGGCGGCGGCCTTCACGCCGGCCGGCGGGGTCCTGCTCGGACTGCGGTTCCCGGTCACCGCCGACGGCGAGCCGATCCTGGTCGAGCTGACCGGTGTGCCGGAGATGTTCGACCCGGCGCCGAGCTGGCCGCGGGCGGCGGGGGCGTACGTCCTGACGGGAGTGACGCCGCCCGGCGCGCTGGCCGGCTTCCGGGCGATCACGCCCACGGAGGACGGCGGCTACGCGGCGATCGTCGGGTCGATCGACGCGCTGGGCAAGGGCTCGGTGCTGCTCGACGACCATCCGACCGGCGGCGAGGTCACCTCCCGGCACGTGCGGTTTCCCGCGCCCGGCGACAAGCACCTGGTCCCCGGTGAGCTGGTGGCCGACCTGGCGCCGTTCCACCACGTGGAGGGGGTGGCCGAGTGGGACGGGCAGAGCTTCTACGTCACCGACGAGGACCATCGGGTGGCGCTCTGGGTCGCCTGAGCTGTGGTGGACCGGCGGCCGGACGACACCTCCGCGGAACACGGCCGCAGACCCTCGTGGTGCCGCCCGGTCGCCGGTCTCTCCCCGTCCCCCGGGTGCCCGTTTCCAGGCGCGTCGGGTGACGTGCCCGCCCCCGTGTACGGGCAGTGAGAGCATGCCGAACGGCCCCCGGAGGCGTCGAGGTTTTTCAGTCCACGCTTAAAGACGGAGATAAGTGCCGGCCAGGTACAGTGCAAACGGTTGCCAGGCATCCCCTCTGCCGGGCGACGCGGGAGCCGTCCATGCTGAAGATCTACTTTTCCGCCGAGGACATCCTCCGGACCCGGGTGGCTCCGGCGGCGGATCCGGTGTGGGAGCTGGTTCTCAGCCTGCACCTGCTGCCCGGCCGTGGCCGGGATCCGCTGCTGGCGGGCTGGCGGCGTAGCGTCACGCGAGGGCTGCGCGAGGTCAGTGACTCGGCGGGGCTGCGCCTCCTGCTGACGCTCAACCCGCCCCGCGGCTACTTTCCCGACTTCCTCACCCCGTACGAGAGCGTTTCGGGGTTCGACGCCGGCATGGAGGCGGTCCGCAGCACCCCCACGGCCCTGCTGCAACGCGACCTGGCGCTGCTCGCCGCCAACAGTGCCCTGCCCGTCGGCGCCGGGGCGCTGGCCCGGGGGGAGCCGGACATCCTGCGCGGCCTGACCGGCGCGATGGAGCGCTACCGGGGCCTGGCGATCGACCCGTACTGGACCCGGATCCAGGCCGCGGTGGAGGCCGACCGGTCGCGGCGGGCCCGCGCCCTGCTCGACGGCGGGGTGGAGGGGCTGCTGGCCAGCATGCGGCCCGCCATGCGCTGGGAGGCCGGCATGCTGGAGATCCGCGACTATCCGCACAGCCGGGAGCTGCACCTGGGCGGGCGCGGCCTGCTGCTGGTGCCGTCGTTCTTCTGCGCGGCCACGCCGGTCGCCCTGCTCGATCCGGCGCTGCCCCCGGTCCTCGTCTATCCGGTGGACCCGCTCGGCGGCCTGCTGCCGGCCCCCGGCGAAGGCGGCGGCCCCGGTGCGTCGGATCCGGGTCGGGAGGCGCTGGCCGCGCTGCTCGGCCGGACCCGGGCCGCCGTGCTGGCGGCCAGCGACGACGGCTGCACCACCGGCGAGGTGGCCCGCCGGCTCAACATCTCGGCCGCCGCCGCGAGCCAGCACACCACCGTGCTGCGCAACGCCGGCCTCCTGGTCAGCCAGCGCGACCGCAACACCGTCCTGCACACCCTGACCCCGTTGGGGCGGGCGATGCTCAACTCCTGAGCGCGCCCGGTGCCGTCAGCCGGCTCCCGGGTGGGAACGGCTGGTAACGGTGCCCCTGCCCGCGGGCGCCGTCAGAGGGCGAGCGCGGCGCTGGCGGTGGTGCCCGGGGGCGGGGGGAGCAGCAGGGAGGCGACGCCCTCGGCCGCCAGGGCGGTGCGGAGGCGTTGCAGGTCGGCGCCGAAGCGGACCAGGTCGACCGGGCCGGCCGGGGTGGCCGGGGAGCCGAGCACCAGCGTCGTCGCGTCCGCCGGCCAGCCGGGCACCCGGGAGGTCAGCCCGGCGCGGGCCTCCTCGTCGGGGACCAGGCTGAAGACCGTGCCGGGGGCGACCACGCCCGCGACCGTGCCGATCGCCCGGCGTACGGCCTCCGGGTCGGGCGGGCTCGGGTTGGGGCCGTCCGCCAGGGTGGCGGCGGCGGCCAGCCCGGCGGCCCTCGCCTCGGCGGTGCCCAGCGAGAAGAGGTCCATCGACGCGTCCCGGACCAGCGCCGACGCGCCGACGCCGTCGTCGGGCTGGGGCGCGGTGAGGTAGCCGCGCACCACCGCGACGGGCATCTGGTCACACTTGCCCTTGATCAGCTCGCCCGCGCCGGCCAACTCGTCCACCACCGCCATCTGGGTGAGCTGGAGCTCGTTGCCGTACGGGTCGACCTCGCCCCGGTGGTCGCGGATCGCGTCCATCCCGGCGACACCGAGCGCCACGTCGGTGAGCCCGTTGCGCCAGGGCCGGCCCATCGTGTCGCTGACGATCACCGCGACGTCCACGCCGTGGCGCTCGCGCAGGGCGGCGCGCAGCGCCCGGGCGGAGGCGTCCGGGTCCTCGGGGAGCAGCACCAGCCGGGTCTTGTCGACGTTCGAGGCGTCGATGCCGGCCGACGCCATCACGAAGCCGTGGTGGGTCTGCACGATCCGGGTCGCGCCCCGGGTGGCCACCACCCGCGCCGTCTCGGCGGCCAGCACCTCGTCCCGCGCGGCGAGCCGCTCGGGCCCGTCCGCCGGGACGTCGACGAGGCGCCCCTCCGCCTTCGAGACGATCTTGCTGGTCACGACCAGCACGTCGCCGTCGCGCAGCCAGGGCGCGGCGGTGGCGATCAGGCCCGCCAGGTCGTCGCCCTCGGACACGTGGCCGATGCCCGGCACCGGCAGGATCTCAAGCCTCACGTCAGCTCCAGCGCGGCGCGGACCATGGCCGCCGTCGCCGCCTCGTCGGTCATCCGCAGCGGTGCCGCGCGGACCGTCACCTCCGGCACCACCGCGCCGGCGTCCTCCTCGGCGACCAGCCAGCCGTCGAGCAGCCCGCCGGCCGACCGGCCGCCGTAGAGCCGGCCCACGCCGGCCGCGCTGCACTCCACCCCGAGCACCGCCAGGCAGCGGTCGGCCATGCCGCGCACCGGCGCGCCGCCGATGATCGGCGACACGCCGACCACCGGCGCGGGGCCGTCAGCGACCGCCTCGCGCAGCCCGGGCACGGCCAGGATCGGGGCGACGCTCACGACCGGGTTGCTCGGCGCGATCAGCACCACGTCGGCCCCGGCGACGGCCTCCAGCACGCCGGGCGCCGGCCGGGCGGCCTCCGCGCCGACGAAGACGAACCTGTGGGTGGGGACGTCGCCGCGGTGGCGTACCCACCACTCCTGGAAGTGGATCGCCCGCTGGCCGCCGTCGAGCTCCACCACCACGTGCGTCTCGAGCCGGTCGTCGGTCGCCGGCAGCATGCGTACGCCCGGCTGCCAGCGGGCGGCGAGCGCCTCGGTGACGGCGTGCAGCGGGTAGCCGGCGTTGATCATCGTGGTCCGCACCAGGTGGGTGGCGATGTCCTTGTCGCCGAGCCCGAACCAGCTCGGCTCGGCGCCGTACGCGGCCAGTTCCTGCTTGACCGTCCAGCTCTCGCCGACGCGCCCCCAGCCCCGCTCCGGATCCGCGCCGCCACCCAGCGTGTACATCACGCTGTCCAGGTCGGGGCAGACCTTGAGCCCGTGCAGGAGCAGATCGTCGCCGACGTTGACCACGGCGGTCACCTCGGCGCCGACCTCCCGGGCGTACGCACGTACGCCGACCAGGAAGCGAGCACCTCCGATGCCGCCCGTCAGAACCACGATGCGCATGCGCCCATCCTCGCGTACGGGCCGCCTCCGGTCCGCGTGTGGGCCGGGAGACTAGGCTCACGTCGGCAACTGTCCGCATTCGCCCCGAGGGGGATCCCGTGACCAGCCCCGCCGAGCCCGCGTCCACCGACGCGACGCAGGCCAGCCAACTGACCAAGCCGCTGCGTGAACTCGCCGCGTTCGTGCTCCTCGGCGCGAACGCCGTGTTCCTCTTCGTCGGCCTGATCCGGCTGGTGACGCCCACCGAGTACAGCACGATCGGGGGCCGGGCGGGCAGCGCCTTCTTCGCCTTCGTCGGCGTGGAGTCGGTGTTCCTGCCGCTGCTGGCCGTGCTGCTCGCCACGCACGTGAAGCCCCCGGTGCCGAAGGCGAAGCTGATCACCCAGGTCGCCCTGGGCGAGTACGCCGTCAGCGCGCTGTTCGGCGGGCTGACCTTCCTCTTCTGGACGGTCGACCGGCTGGCCGAGGGCGAGATCCTCGACGCCTTCCTGGGCCTGCTGAGCCGCGTGGCCTGGCTGGCGCTGTTCGCCGTCGCCGCGTACGTCGTGTTCAAGGTCTGGCGCACCCTCTACCACGTGCCGAAGCCGAAGCCGCAGCCCGGCGTGTACGGCCAGCCGCAGCCCGGCTGGCCCCAGCAGCAGGGCGGCTACCCCGTCCCGGGCCAGCAGGTCCCCGGCCAGCAGGTCCCGGGTCAGCAGGTCCCGGGTCAGCAGGTTCCCGGCCAGCAGGGCGGCTGGCAGGCGCCGGGCCCCTACGGCGCCCCGTACGGTCAGCAGCCCGCGCCGTACGCCGGCGGCCCGCAGCCGGGCTCGCCGTTCGCCCCGCAGTCGGCGCCCCCGGCCGCTCCCGCCCCGCAGTCCGCGCCCCCGTTCGGCCAGCCGCAGAGCGCCCCGCCGTTCGGCCAGCCGCCCTCGGCCGACCCGACCCAGGCGATCCCGCGCCAGCCCGTCGAGCCGGCGGAGCCCACCCAGGCGATTCCGCGTCCCGCCGCCGACGAGACCGACCGGACCCAGCGCATCAACCCCGGCGAGAGCCCCGACGCCCCGCGCTGACCGCGACCC
>NZ_WAAS01000250.1:0-9289 GCF_008806585.1 Micromonospora sp. AMSO12t | reverse complement strand
CGGGGTTCTGAGTTGGCGGTCAATCGAGCATCGATGTTCAAGACCCGGACCGCCCGGCGGCCGAAGATGGAATCCGTCAGCCGGGATCGAGCCGCCGGATCGGCGGTCGCGGGGTGCGCGGACCTGTTCGGGGAGGCCCGCAGCTCCAACCGGCTGCGACCTCGGCGACGGCGAGGCGCCGTCGCCGCCCGCCGGTGGTGCCGTACACCCCCCTGTATGGCACTCCGGTGGGCACGGGGCAGCCCGTTCGAAGGATCTTGACGGGGGTGGCCGGCCGTGATCGGCTGCGCTGATGGGCAACCAGTGGCGGGCACAGTTCGACGCGGAGGTCACCTTCGCCAACGGCGGCGGGCTGCGGACGGACGGGTTCCGTCTGGACATTCCCGGCCGCGACATCGCCGACGACGAATTGGCGGCGCTGTTCGTCCGGCACCTCGGGCTGCTGATGGTGGCCGAGGTACGGATCACCGGCCGGACGATCATCGAGGAGCCGCACAAGGGCGGCCGGGGTATGGCCGCCGGCCCGGGGGACAGTTCCCGGCGACGGCTGGTCGAGTTGAGCCACGTCGTCACCGACGGCATGACCACCCTGCCGGGCTGGCCGGCGCCACGGATCACCGAATGGCTGACCCGGGAGGCGTCCCGCGCCAACTACGCCCCCGGCACCGAGTTCCAGGTGGGGCGGATCGACATGATCGCCAACACCGGCACGTACCTGGACACGCCCGCCCACCGCTTCGCCGACGGCGCCGACCTCGCCGGCACCCCGCTGGACCGCCTCGCCGACCTGCCCGGCGTCGTGGTCCGGGTACCGGCCGGCACCCGCGCGGTGGACCGGCTGCTGCTGGCACCGTACGACGTCGCCGGGCACGCGGTGCTGCTGCACACGGGCTGGTCGGCGCACTTCGGCACGGACCGGTACGGCGCGCCGGAGGCGCCCTACCTCACCGGCGACGGCGCCCGGGCCCTGGTCGACGCGGGCGCCGCCCTGGTCGGCATCGACTCGATCAACATCGACGACATGAGCCCGGCGGCGGCCGGCGAGCGACCGGCGCACAGCGCCCTGCTGGCCGCCGGCGTCCCGATCGTGGAGCACCTGACCGGGCTCGACGCGCTGCCCCCGACCGGCTTCCGGTTCACGGCCGCCCCACCGATGGTGGCCGGCATGGGCACCTTCCCGGTACGGGCGTTCGCGGTCCTCAATCCCACCTGATCGACGACCGAGGGCCACGTCGACAGCCCGGGATCAACCTTCGGGTCGGCGCGCGGGCGGACTGTGACAGCAGGCTGCCGGAATGTCACGGGCACCGCGCGTCCCCAGAGAGTTGGCGTTCCTCCCGTTCTCCGGCAGTCGGGCCGTCGCCGCCAACCTGGTCACGTGGCGGATGCTCCGTGGGCCGTCCTGGTGCCGGCTGCTGCCCGACATCTACGTCCACGTCGACGGTTACCGTGAGAACGACCACCGGATGTGGTGCGACGCCGTTGCCCTCACCCTGCCGGCGGGGGCCGCCATCAGCGGTCTCAGCGCGGCATTCCTGTGGGGCGTGGAACTCCTCCCACACGCGAGCCCGGTCTTCGTCACGCTCCCGGCGACGGCCCGCCGACGCTCCACTCGGCGTGTGTCGGTCGACCAACGGTCGTTCTCCGCCCGGGAGATCACCCGCTTCGCCGGATTGCCGGTCACCACCGGCGTCCGCACGGCCTTCGACCTCGGGCGGCAGTTGCCCCGGACGGACGCGCTCGTCGCGGTGGACGCGCTGCTGCATCGGCGGGTGGTCAAGCTCCCGGCGTTGGGCAGCTACCTGGACACGCACAACGGCTGGCCCGGCACCGCCCAACTGCGGGAGGTGCTCACGCTGGCCGAGCCGCTGAGCGAGTCCCCCATGGAGACCCGGCTCCGGCTCGTCCTGCACGACGCCGGTCTGCCACCCCTGACCGCGCAGCACGACGTGTACGGCACCCACCCGCACCGGGGACGCGTCTTCCTCGGCCGCGTCGACCTCGCCTACCCCCGGTTGCGAATCGCCATCGAGTACGAGGGTGACCACCACCGGGAACGCACCCACTTCCAGCGCGACGTGGCTCGGCTCAACGCACTCCGCGCGGCGGGCTGGTTGGTGCTGCGCTTCACCGCGGACGACGCACTGCGACACCCCGCCCGAATTGTCCGGCTGGTGACTGCCGCAATCCAGGAACGCCGCCCCGGCCACTGCTGATCAGTCCGCCATGGACCTTAAAACGGCCAGTTAACGTCCATGGCGTCCTGATCACCGGGGCGCTCGCACGCACGCGGCGGGCGGCGCGGGTGGGTCAGTAGCGGACCGAGATGTGTCGGGTGGTCGCGTCGATGCGGATCTCGCCGCCGTACGGGACGATCAGCTGCGGGTCGGTGTGGCCGAGGTCGACGTCGAAGACCACCACCGCGTCGGGGCAATAGGCGGCCAGCGCCCGGGTGACCGCCTCCCGCTGCGCCTCCGCCCAGTCCCGCCGCTCGTCGGGGGTGTGCTGCCGGGTGAAGTCCCACGCCTTCGGCCGGCCGACGAGGACCGCTGGGAAGCCGGCGAGCAGACCGCGCTCCCCCATGTTGCGCAGGATCCGGAACACCTCGGTGGCCGGGGGCAACTCCTCGGAGGTCTCGACCATCAGCACCGATCCGGCCAGGTCCCCGGCGTCAGGGACCCGGTCGGCGGCCAGCAGCCAGTGCAGGATCTCCAGGTTGCCGCCCCAGGTGCGCCCCTCGACCGCCGTCGACGGCCCCTGCCAGCGCCAGCCCTCGCCCGGGAGCATCTCCGGCTCGTCGGCCAGCGTCGCCGGGTCCTGCCAGTCGTTCGGCCGGTCGCCCCACTGCGGCGCGGGCGTGAGGTCGTACCAGCCGGAGGTGAAGAGGGCCGCGCGCAGCGAGTCGAAGGTCAGCGGGTGCGGGCTGCCGGGCCGGCCGAGGTGCACGAGCACGGACCCGCCGTGGTACGACACGACGCCCAGCCGGTACAGGTGGTTGAGGACGTTCGTGTTGTCGGAGTAGCCGAAGTACGGCTTCGGGTTGGCCCGCAGCACGGCGTCGTCCAGGTGCGGGGTGACCGTGATCAGGTCGTCCCCGCCCACCGTGGCGAGCACGGCGGCGATCGTCGGGTCGGCGAAGGCGGCGGTCAGGTCCCGGGCCCGGTCGCGCGGGTCGGCGCCGAGTACCCGGGTGGTCGGGTACTCCACCGGCTCCAGGCCGAACTCCTCACGCAGCCGGCGCAGGCCCAACTCGTACACGTGGGGGAAGAGGGCCGGCAGGCCGGCGGACGGCGAGACGACCGCGACCCGGTCTCCCGGTCGGGGCTTGGGGGGATAGCTCGGCGACGTCATGATCGGACGCTACCGACCGGCTCCAGCGATTTTCCGCTGGTCCGGCCCGCCGGGACGCTGGCGGACGGCCTCTAGGCTGGCCCCGCCGAAGTTGATCGAGTATTCGGAGGCCGCGTGAGCACCCCCGCCGGACATCCGCCGCAGCCCTTCCACCACGGCCCACCGCACGGCGGCCCGTGGGGAGCCCCCGTGCCGCCGCCGGTGACCAGGCGCATCCCGGAGGACCAGCCCTTCGTGGTACGGCCCAACGTCGCGAAACGCGGCCTGCTGATGATGGGGGTGGTGCTGCTCCTCATCCTCCCGATCGCCTGCTGCGCGGGTCTCGGCATGGTGAACTCGTCCGATCCGCAGCTGCGCTCCCAGTCCGTGGTCGCGATCCTCGGCGTGGTGGGCTGCCTGCTGGCCCTGGTCGCCCTGCCGCTGGGGATCCAGCTCTGGCTGATCGGTTCCGGCGGCCCGGTGCTGGCGCTCGGCCCGGCCGGGCTCTGGATCCGCACCCGGCCGACCCGGGGCCAGGCGATCTGGCTGCCGTGGGAGGGTGTCGCGCGGATCTCCCGGCGCCGGTGGAGCCTGGAGAAGATGCTGGTGGTCACGCCACGCGACGCGCGGGCGCTCCAGCACCTCGGGGCGTTCACGGCGCTCGACAGCGCGGCCCTGAGCGCCTTCTACGGCTCGGGGCTGGTCGCCACGCTCAACTTCGCGGACCGGTCCGAGGCGGAGATCATGGCGGCGGTCGCCCACTACAGCGCGGGCCGCTGCCAGCTCACCTGACCGATGCGGCACCGGCGGCCCCGGCCGGGCCGGGAAACGCCACATACCGGGCACGAGCCGCCCTAGGCTGGCGGCGTGGACCAGGAGATGCGCGACGGGCTGCCGCGTACCGCCGCGCTGCTGCTCGGCACCCTGGTGCTCGCCACCGCGTTCATCACCGCGTACGTCGGCGCGCTGCACCGTCCCAGGCCCCGCGACGTGCCGGTCGGGGTGGTGCGCGGCGACCAGAAGGCACAGGCCGTCCTCGTCGCCGTACGCAACCAGAGCGACACCCTCGACGCCGTCGAGTACGCCGACCCGCGCGCCGCCGACGACGGCCTGCTCACCCGCAAGGTGTACGGGGTGCTCGCCACCGGCGCCGAGGGCGGGCTGGTGCTGACCACCGCGAGCGCCGCAGCGCCGGCCGCGACCGACGTCGTCGTCCGGGTCCTCGACACCGCCGCCCGGCAGGCGGAGATGCCGCTGCGGGTCACCGACGAGGTGCCGGTGGCCGCGACCGATCCGCGCGGGCTCGTGCCGTTCTACCTGGCCGTCGGGTATGTGCTGGGCGGCTACCTCGCCGCCACCGTGCTCGGCCTGGGCAACGGCACCGCCCCGCGCAGCCTGCGCCGCGCCGGGCTGCGGATCGCCGCGCTGGCCGGCTACAGCCTGGTGCTCGGGGCCGCCGGCGCGATCGTGGTGGGACCCGTCCTGGACGTCTGGGACCACGACCTGGTCGGCGTCGCCGCGAGCGGGACGCTGGCGGTCCTCGCGGCGGCGATGATCGCCTCGGCGGTGCAGGGCTGGCTGGGGCTGTTCGGCACCGGGTTGGTGATCCTGCTGCTGGTCGTGCTCGGCAACCCCGGCTCCGGCGGCATCTACGCCCCCGAGTTCCTGCCGACCTGGCTGCGCGGCATGCACCGGTGGAACGTGCCGGGGCTCGCCACCGACCTGCTCAAGTCCGTCGTCTACTTCGACCGCCGGTCGACCGGCTGGCCCATCGCCGGGCTCACCATCTGGACGGCGCTGGGCGTGGCGGGTGTGCTCAGCGCCACCCCGTTCCAGGCCCGCCGTCGCGCCGGTCGACGCACCGCACCCGGCCCCACCAGCGAAGATGCGCGCCGCGCCGGCTGAGACGCGAGGAACGGCTCCTTCCTCTGCCGCAGACGATTGCAAGGGTCCCCTCCTTCCCGGCGGGGGACGCGGATACGATCCAGGGAGTCGGACAGCGCTGTCCTTCGTACTCGCGTAAGGAGCGCATCGTGACCGACCAGCACGACCACGACGGCCCCGACGCCGCCCTGCGGGCCGACATCCGCCGCCTCGGCACCCTGCTCGGGCAGACCCTCGCCCGCCAGGAGGGCCGGCCGCTGCTCGACCTCGTCGAGGAGATCCGCGCCCAGGTGCGCTCGGACGCGCCCACCGCCGCGCAGCGCCTCGCCGGCCTGGACGTCACCACCGGCACCAAGCTGGCCCGCGCCTTCTCCACCTACTTCCACCTGGCGAACATCACCGAGCAGGTGCACCGGGCCCGGGAGCTGCGGCGCCGCCGGGCGGTGCAGGGCGGTTGGCTGGACCAGGCGGCCAAGATGATCGCCGAGCGCGGGGTGCCGGCCGAGGAGATCGCCGCGGCGGCCCGGCGGCTGGCGGTACGGCCCGTCTTCACCGCCCACCCGACCGAGGCGGCCCGCCGGTCGATCCTGTCCAAGCTGCGCGCCATCGCCGACGAACTGGACACCGAGACCGCGAACGCGATCCTCTACGGCGCCAGCGACGAGGGCCCGGCCAACCGCCGCCTCGCCGAACTGCTCGACCTGATGTGGCAGACCGACGAGCTGCGGCTGGACCGGCCGGACCCGACCGACGAGGCCCGCAACGCCATCTACTACCTGCGCGACCTGTACGCCGAGGCCGCCCCGCAGGTCCTCGACGACCTCGCCGACACGCTGCGCACTCTCGGCGTGGAGACCTCCCCGACCGCCCGGCCGTTGTCCTTCGGCACCTGGATCGGCGGCGACCGCGACGGCAACCCGTTCGTCACCCCGGCGGTGACCCGCGAGGTGCTGACCATCCAGCACGAGCACGGCATCGCGGCCACCGAGAAGGCGATGGACCACCTGATCGACGAGGTGTCGGTGTCCCGGCGGCTGCGCGGGGTGTCGCTCGACCTCTCCGCGAGCCTCGCCGCCGACCTGGACGCGCTGCCCGAGGTGGCGGCCCGGTTCCGCCGGGTCAACGCCGAGGAGCCCTACCGGCTCAAGGCCCGCTGCGTGAAGGCGAAGCTGGCCAACACCCGGCAGCGGCTGCGCCAGGGCACCGCGCACGTGCCCGGTCGGGACTACCGCGGCTCCGCCGAGCTGGTCGCCGACCTGGAGCTGCTGCGCGCCTCGCTGGCCCGCAACGCCGGCCAGCTCACCGCCGTGGGCCGGCTCGCCTCGACCATCCGTACGGTCTCCGCGTTCGGGCTGCACCTGGCGACCTTGGACGTCCGGGAGCACGCCGAGGCGCACCACGCGGTGCTCGCCCAGCTCTACGCGGCCGTCGGCGAGGTCTCCGACTACCCGTCGCTGAGCCGGCAGGAACGCACGAAGCTGCTCGCCGACGAGCTGACCGGCCGCCGACCGCTCTCCACGCTGGACACCCCGCTGACCGAGGCGACCCGCAAGACGTTCGACGTGTTCGGCACCATCCGCGAGGCACAGGACCGGTTCGGCAACGAGGTCATCGAGTCGTACATCGTCTCGATGACGCTCGGCGTGGACGACGTGCTCGCCGCCGTGGTGCTGGCGCGCGAGGCCGGCCTGGTCGACGTGCACAGCGGCCGCTCCCGGATCGGCTTCGTGCCGCTGCTGGAGACCCCGGCCGAGCTGAACACGGGCGGCGAACTCCTCGACGAGCTGCTCTCGCTGCCGGCGTACCGGGCCCTGGTCGCGGCGCGGGGCGACGTGCAGGAGGTGATGCTGGGCTACTCCGACTCCAACAAGGAGGCCGGCATCACCACCAGCCAGTGGTCCATCCACCGGGCCCAGCGCGCGCTGCGCGACGTGGCGGCCCGGCACGGCGTACACCTGCGGCTCTTCCACGGCCGCGGCGGCACGGTCGGTCGCGGCGGCGGGCCCACGCACGAGGCGATCCTGGCCCAGCCGTACGGCACCCTGGACGGCGCGATCAAGGTCACCGAGCAAGGCGAGGTCATCTCCGACAAGTACTCCCTGCCGTCGCTGGCGCGGGAGAACCTGGAGCTGACCCTGGCCGCGGTGCTCCAGGCCACCCTGCTGCACACCGCGCCCCGGCAGCCCGCCGAGATGCTGGAACGCTGGGACGCCGCGATGGATACGGTCTCCGACTCGGCCTTCCGGTCGTACCGGTCGCTGGTCGAGGACCCGGACCTGCCCGCGTACTTCTGGGCGTCGACGCCGACGGAGCTGCTCGGCGCGCTGAACATCGGCTCCCGGCCGGCGAAGCGGCCGAACACCGGGGCCGGGCTCGCCGGGTTGCGCGCCATCCCGTGGGTGTTCGGCTGGACCCAGACCCGGCAGATCGTGCCCGGCTGGTTCGGGGTCGGCTCCGGCCTGGCCGCGGCCCGCGAGGCGGGGCTGGAGGACGTGCTGGCCGAGATGCACCGCAACTGGCACTTCTTCCGCACGTTCCTGTCGAACGTCGAGATGATGCTCACCAAGACCGACCTGAGCATCGCCCGCCGCTACGTCGAGACGCTGGTGCCGAAGAAGCTGCACCCGATCTTCCACAAGATCGAGCAGGAGTACGAGCTGACCAAGCAGGAGGTGCTGGCGGTGACCTCCTCGCCGGCCCTGCTGGAGAACTCCCCCGTGCTCCAGCGCACCCTGGCCGTCCGCGACACGTACCTGGAGCCGCTGCACCACCTCCAGGTCGCCCTGCTGCGCCAGTACCGGGAGTCCGGGGCGGCGGGCCGGGCGGTGGCCACGGCGCCGGGCGGCCGGCGTGCGCCGAGCGACGGTACGGCGCTGGAGCGGGCGCTGCTGACCACGGTCAACGGCATCGCCGCCGGCATGCGCAACACGGGCTGAGCAGCGAGGAAGGGCACCTTTCCGCGCTTCCCGCAGCGGAGGGTGCCCTTCCTTCCCACGGCGCCGCCGAGCCGGCCAGCGCTGTCGGTACCAGTCGTGCCGCCGGTGTTGGCCGTGCCGTCGGTGTCGGTCTTGCCGCCCGTGTTGGTCCTGCCGTCGGTTCTGGTCTTGCCGTCGGCGTCGGTCGTGCCGTCGGTGTCGGCCCTACCAGTCGCCGCCGCCGAAGTCACCGCCGCCGAAGTCGCCACCCCCGAAATCTCCGCCGCCGAACCCGCCGCCGCCGAAATCTCCGCCGCCGCCGAAGTCACCGCCGCCGGCCTCGCCGCCCTGCTCGCCGAATCCGGTGCCGTCGCCGAAGCCCTCCTGGTAGCCGGCCTCGTAGCCGTACCCGGGGTCGCCGAAGCCGGGCGAGAAGAGCGCGTCGGCGATCAGCACGCCGCCGAGGACACCCGCGCCGGCGCCCAGCGCGGTCTTCCACCACGGAGTGGAGTACCAGCCCGCCGGCACCGGCCGGCCCTGGTAGCGCCCGCCCGGGTAGTAGTAGGGGGTGTCGCGGCCGGGCTGCGGGCCGGCCTTGAAGGTCTGCCCCTGCACGTCGACCTGACGCTCCCGGGTGAGCTGCCCGGCGCCCTGCGCGGCGGCCAGCGGGGGCAGCTCGGGGCCGGGGTCGATGCCGAGCGCCACGCGGGCCGCCCGGGCATAGGTCAGCCCCTCCAGCGCGGTCTCCCGGGCCAGGCGGTACTGCTCGACGCTGCGGGCCTGCTCCAGCTGGCTGCCGGCCGCGTTGTAACGCTCCCCGGCGTCGACCAGCGCCTGGCGCACGGCCGGGTGGTCGCCGTGCAGGTTCATCACCTGGCCGCCGAGCCGCTCGTACCAGCGCTGGGCGTCGGCCCGCGCGTCGGCCAGGCGGCGTTCCGCCCGGGCGGCGCTCTCCCGACGCCACCAGACGACCGCACCCACCAGCAGCACCACGAGGATGAGCAGCGGCAGATATCTCATGTCTGCGACGTTACCCAGGCCAGGCCAGCGCCACGCCTCCGATCGACGCAGCTCGGCGACGCGGATCGGAGGCGTGGCGCTGGCCTGGCCTGGGTAACGTCGCAGACATGAGATATCTGCCGCTGCTCATCCTCGTGGTG
>NZ_WAAS01000249.1:0-9348 GCF_008806585.1 Micromonospora sp. AMSO12t | reverse complement strand
CCGCGCAACAGCCCGGCCCCCCTCCGGCCCGCACGGGTCGGACATCCGGCCGGCAGGGCCGATCTGATCTTTCCTCCGGCTTGATCGTCGGAGATCCTCTCCAGGTTTCGCTGGAGATCCCCTTGAGTTCGTATGAGCGCCGACGGTGCTTGCATCCGCGTGAAGCCGATCCCCCTCGGTGTGGGTGCCAACCCCCGAATGGAGCGTTTCTGATGAACACGATCATTCGTAAGAGCGTTCTTGGTGTTGCTGGTCTCGCGTTCGCTGGTGGTGTGTTCGCCGGCCCGATGACCGACACCGCCCACACCAGTGCCCCGTCCGTGGACGCCACGGCGGTGGCGGTGGCCGTGCAGGCCGACAAGCCGTCGGTCGACAAGGCCAAGCTGATCCCGCACGGCGTGCAGGGCGCCCAGTCGCACGTTGACCTGTCGGACGAGCAGGTCGCGAACGTGAAGGCGATCATCGCGGCGACGAAGAAGGCCGGCATGGACGAGCGGGCCGCCGTGGTCTCCATCGCCACCGCACTGCAGGAGTCGAAGCTGGAGAACCTGGGTCACCTCGGTGACCGCAACGACCACGACTCGCAGGGCCTGTTCCAGCAGCGTCCGTCCAGCGGGTGGGGCACGATCGAGCAGATCACCGACCCCGAGTACTCGACCATGGCGTTCCTGAAGGGTCTGAAGCAGGTCGACGGGTGGCAGGACATGCCGCTGACGAAGGCCGCGCAGACGGTGCAGGTGTCGGCATACCCCGACCACTACGCCCAGTGGGAGCAGCAGGCCGCCGACCTGGTGGCCGAGCACTGGAACAGCTGACAGCAGTAGCCGAATCGCCGCTGGCCGGCACCCCACCTCGGGGTGCCGGCCAGCGGCGTCTGCGGCGGGTGGACCCCTTCAGCGGGGGGCCGTGGCGTGGACCCTGACGATCACGGCGGTGGCGTTGTCGTCGCCGCCGGCTTCCAGAGTGCCGTGGAGCAGGTCCCGCACTGCCTCCTCCGGTCGCGGTGCCGCCAGGAGTTCCCGCATCAGGTGATAGTCGACCTGGTCGCTGACGCCGTCGGTGCAGAGCAGCCAGACGTCGCCGGGGCGCAGCGACACCGCGAGCAGGTCCGCCTCCGGCTCGTCACGTGGAAGTTCCAAAAATCCCGCGTGACCCACGTCACCCCAGGTCGCGCCTCGTTGGGCAGGGCATGGACGTCTTCTCCCGAACGTTCCTCCCGGCCGCCTCCGAGGCCGGGCTGGCGGTGCAGACCGTCACCCGGCACATGCCGGTCTTCCGACGCTGCGTCGGTTCCGGCGACGCCACCATCCTCGTCACCCGGTGCGCCCGGCCGGACCGCCCGATGGCCGGCGAGTATCTGCTCCTGCTGACCCACCGACGGCTGGTCGTCACCCAGCAGACCCGCGTGCTGCACCGGCTGCGCCTGCACCTCAACACGGAACTGCGGGAGCTCAGCAACGTCACCTGGAGCCCCGACCCGCGCCTGCAGTCGGTCGAGATGGCCGCCACCGCGATCGACGGGATCCGCGAGCGGTTCCTCATCCGCACCCGCCACCCGAAGCAGGTGTGGCAGCTCGACGCGCTGCTCAACCACGCCTTCCGGACCCGGCTGCGGACGCCCCGGGAGCGGCTCGTCGCCACCATCGGCGAGGTGCCGCCGGTCGCGCGGCCCGTCGCCTTCCGGCCCGCCGTGGTGCGCTGACCGTCTTCTTACCGAATCCGAACATCCGCTGACCCGCGCGGCGGTACCGGGTCGGCAATCATGGGCCGGTGACCGTCGACGCCGCGCCTCGCGGGCTCGTCCTCGTGGTGGAGGACGAGCCGGCCATCGCCGACCTGGTCCGGCTCTACCTGACCCGGGACGGCTTCGGCGTACACCTGGAACGGGACGGGGCGGCCGGGCTGGCCGCCGCCCGCCGCCTGCGCCCGGTGGCCTGCGTCCTCGACATCGCGCTGCCCGCGCTGACCGGCACCGAGGTCTGCCGCCGCCTGCGCGAGGCCGGCGACTGGACGCCGGTCATCTTCCTCACCGCCCGCGACGACGAGGTGGACCGCGTCGTCGGGCTGGAACTGGGGGCGGACGACTACGTCACCAAGCCGTTCAGCCCCCGTGAACTGGTCGCCCGGGTGCGGGCGGTGCTGCGACGCACCGCCGGGACGCCCGAGGGCACGGGCCTGCCCCGGGTCGTCGGCGCGGTGGCCCTCGACCCGACCCGCCGCACGGTGACCGCCGCGGGCACCCCGGTCCAGCTCACCTCCACCGAGTTCGACCTGCTGGCGCACCTGATGGCCCGGCCGGGCCGGGTCTTCACCAGGGAGGAGCTGCTCGCCGGGGTCTGGGGCTACGCGGCGCATGCCGGCACCCGGACCGTCGACGTGCACGTCGCACAGGTCCGGGCGAAGCTGGGCGCGGCGGGCGTGATCCGCACCCACCGGGGCGTCGGGTACTCCGCCGATGGCTGAGCCGACCGACGCGCCGCCGGCGCCGCGGCACCGTCCCGGCCGGACGCTGACCTCCCGCGCGGTGCTGGTCACCTGCGCGGTCGCCCTGGTCTCGGTGCTGGTCACCGCGATCGTCGCGGTGCCCCTGGCGGTACGCGGCGTGGAACGACGCGACCAGGAGGCGCTGGCCGCCCAGGCCCGGCTCGCGGCCGCGGTGCTGCGTCCCAGGCTGGAGACCGGGCGCACCGCCGACGAGGAGCGGATCGTCCGGCAGCTGAACTCCCAGGGCGTCGACGCGTACCTCGTGCGGGGCGGGGTGGCCGAGCGCCCCGGCCTGCCGCCGAGGGTGGTGCGGCGCGTCGCCGAGGGGCGCAACGTGTCGACCCGCCGCCCGCTCGACGGCCGGCGCACGCTGATCGAGGGACGCGCCCTGCCCGGCGGCAACGGGGTGGTGCTGATCCGCTCCCGGCCCACCGCGCCGTGGCGGCAGGTGGTGCCCAGCCTCTGGCTGCCGCTGCTGGCCGGGCTCGCCGCCGGGGTGGCCGCCGGGCTGCTCCTCGCCCGCCGGCTGGCCCGACCGATCCGGCGCGCCGCCGACGCCGCCGCCCGGCTGCGCGCCGGGGACCGGGCGGTACGCGTGCCGGTGGAGCCGCCCGACGAGGTGGCCGACCTGGCGTACGCGCTGAACGGGCTGGCCGCCGCGCTGGCCACGAGCGAGGGCCGGCAGCGGGAGTTCCTGCTCTCCGTCTCGCACGAGCTGCGCACCCCGTTGACCGCGATCCGGGGTTACGCCGAGGCACTGGCCGACGGGGTGATCGGGCCGGCGGACGCGCCCGACGCGGGTCGTACCGTGCTCGCGGAGGCGCAGCGCCTGGACCGGCTGGTCAGCGACCTGCTGGCGTTGGCCCGGCTGGAGGCCGCCGACTTCCCGCTCGAACCGGTGCCGGTGGACCTCGCCCGGC
Organism: Micromonospora sp. AMSO12t; assembly: GCF_008806585.1. Lineage (NCBI taxonomy): Bacteria > Bacillati > Actinomycetota > Actinomycetes > Micromonosporales > Micromonosporaceae > Micromonospora > Micromonospora sp. AMSO12t. Next base: position 5,944 of record NZ_WAAS01000249.1, on the reverse strand, counting down.
TGGCCGCCGACGCGGGCCGGACCTGGGCCGACCGGTGCGCGAAGGTGGGGGTGCCGTTCCGCGCGGAGGTCCCGGACGCGCCGGTGCCGGTCCACACCGATCCGGGCCGGATCCGGCAGGTGGTGGACGGGCTGCTGGAGAACGCGCTGCGGGTCGTACCGCCGGGGGCGCCGATCGTGCTCGCGGTCCGGGCAGCCGGCGCGGACCCGCTGGCGGGCGGCGTGGTCGAGGTCCGCGACGGCGGACCGGGCCTCACCGACGACGACCTGGCGGTCGCCTTCGAGCGCGGCGCCCTGCACCAGCGCTACCGGGGGGTGCGCAAGGTCGGCAGCGGGTTGGGGCTGGCGCTCGCCGCCGGCCTGGTCCGCCGGCTCGGCGGGGACGTCGCGGCCGGGCACGCGCCGGAGGGCGGCGCCGCGTTCACCGTCCGGCTGCCCCCGGATCCTTACCGGATCCGAACATCGCTCTGACCCGCCGCTCGCCGGTGGGCGGGAGGCTGGGATTCCACGGACGAGAGGGAGACCCATGGCACGTTGGGGAATCGCCACCACCACGCTGCTCGCGGCGGTCGCGCTCGGCGTCGGCGGATGCGGTGCCGCCGGACCGGCCGGTCAGCCGGCCCGGGAGACCGCCGTCGAGGTCGCCGCGGCGCTGGGCGCGGAGGGGCAGGCGCTGGCCGCGCTGGGCTTCGACGCCGGCGACCTGGACGTCGAGCCGCTGGCCGCACCCGCCTCGCCGGAGGCGTCGCCGGGCGCGGCCGGGGAGAAGCGGCGGGAACGCGCCCAGGAGCGCCGCGAGCGCCGGCAGGCCCGGGTGCTGCTGCGGCGGGACGCCCTGCACGGCGAGGCCGTGGTGCGGACGAAGGACGGCGGTACGCGGACCGTCGCCGTGCAGCGGGGCGAGGTGACCGCCGTCGACGGCGACTCGATGACCGTGAAGTCCGCCGACGGCTTCACCATGACCTGGACCTTCGGCGACAAGCTGCGCGTCGTGGAGCGTCGCACGACGATCCGGTCCGCCGACGTGAAGGTCGGCACGACGGTCGGCGTGGCCGGTGCCAAGGAGGGTGACGGCGGGGTCGCCCGCCTGGTCGTCGTGCCGGCCCGGCAGAAGTAGGTGTGCATGTGGCCCGTCGGTGACGGCGGGCCACGCCACGCCGGTCAGCGCGGGCGGTGCCACCCGGGGAGGGCGGCACCGCTCACGCGGGCGACTCAGTAGACGCGGGAGCCGATGAAGTCGTCGTGCCCGTAGCCGACCGGGTTGGCGAAGTTGCGGGACTCGAAGGACCACTGCTGGCGGCTGCTGGTGGAGCAGGCGGCCAGGCGCAGCCGGGGGGTGCCCAGCAGCGGGTTGTCGAACGCCAGGCAGAGGTTGACGTTGCCGGCCGTCCGGATCTGGTTGCCGGCCAGCACGAACTTCTGGTTGGCGCCGCCGTGGCAGTCGTGGATGTTGACCGCCGTGCCGGCGCTCAGCGATCCGCCCGAGACGTCCAGGCAGCGGTCGTGGGAGAGCTCCGAGTGCAGCGACTGGCGGGTCGGGTCGTACCAGAAGCCCTGGTTGCGCCCGCCGTGACAGCCGTACGACTGCTGGGGGGTGCCGTTGCGCGAGTCGTAGCCCTTGCCGTCGACGCAGGTGCCCGTGGCGGAGTTGCGCAGCTGCTTGAACTCGAAGAGCCCGTCGTAGAGCACGCCGTTGCCGGTGCTGGCCGGGTCCACGCAGGTCGCCCGCTGCCGCCCGGAGTTGACGAACTGGGTGACGCACTGGGCGAACATGCCGTGCCCCCGCTTGTTCGGGTGGAACGACTGCCGGGCCGCGTTCTCGTCCCAGACGCCGATCTCGATGAACAGGCCGCGTACGGAGGTGCTGTCGGTGCACACCTCGTGGCCGTGGAAGAGCCGGCTGGCGTCCAGGTAGCGGGTGCCCGTGTTGGTCGCCGCCGCCCGCAGCGCCGACTCGAACATCGGCACCGCCTTGTTCCGGGCGAACGCGGCGTCGGCCAGGTAGAGCAGGCAGCCGCCCGCGTACCAGCCGGGGAAGTTCGGGTTGTCCTCGACGTCCGGGCTGCCCGGGCTCGGGTACGACATCAGCACCAGCTCGTAGTCCGAGCGCAGGTAGCCGGCGCCGGTCATGGTCTGCCGGATGTCGGTGAGCGCGTCCTCGACCGCCCGCCGGCTGCCGTCGGTGCGGACGCTCCACTGGTCGGTGTAGGTGGGGTGGCAGGCACCCTGGAGGAGGACCCGGCGGACGGCGCAGTCGGTGGCGACCGGGCCGAACTGGATCGTGCCGTCGCCGTTGGCGCCGACCACCACCCAGATCAGCTTGATGTGCGTGTTGCGCGCCTTGACGGCCAGGTGGTCGCCCTGGTTCAGCTCGTTGTGCTGGGTGGGCCCGCCCCGGATCAGGTTCCACGGGGTCGCGCCGGAGCAGGCGATGTTGTATTTCTCGTCGGCGGTGAGGCCGGTGCGGAACACCGCCTGGTCGTACGAGCGGTCGCACCAGTTGCCGGGCTCGTGGGTGCCGGGCACGTAGTTGCCCACCCCCTCGCCCGAGATCTCGCTGTCGCCCATGGTGATCAGCGCGGTGCGGCGCTGCTCGATGGGGCGGACGGCGGGCGTGCCGTAGAGCGCGGTGGCCTCGGCGGCGCGGATCGTCTCCAGGTTGGCGGGAAGCGGCTGGACGGCCGGACGGTCGGCCGCGGTGGCGGGGGAGGCCGTTCCGGCGAGCATCGGCAGGACGAGAGCGGCGGCGGCGACGACGGTGAGGGCCCGTCGTCGGGTCGCGCGTTCGCGCCTGGCAGAGGAACCAAGCATCGACGCACTCCTTTCGGCTCGATCGCGGGACGTCGATCGAGTTACCAGAAGGTAGCGTCGGCTTCGAAGTATGTGAATGCGTCTCGTAATCGTTGCGCGCAGAGTGCAGAACCGGGCGATCCGGTCGAATCGCGCGGTGGTCGGCTTCCCGACGGGTCAGCTCCCCGGCGGGAGGGCGTAGCCCACGTAGCCCCGGAACTGCACGCGCCAGCCCGCCGGCACCAGCGCCGTGCACGCCGGCCGGCTGCCCGTGCAGACGATGGCGTCCACCGAGGCCGGGTCGGCCGGCGGGCGCCCGGGCAGCACCGACTGGAGTGCCACCAGCTCCGGCGGGCGGCCGTCCGCGCCGCGCAGCAGCAGCCACCAGGGGTACTCCCAGTTGTCGTTCTGCTGCACCAGGCCGATCCGGCGGGCGTCCGCCGCGCGTACCGCCCCGGCGGCCCAGCGGAACTCCTCCGCCCACTGGGGACGCCGCAGGAACCGGGTGTCCCAGTCGGAGGTGGTGAAGACCGAGCCCGCCCCGACCAGCCGGCGCGGGAAGCCGTACGACACCGCCAGCACCCCGGCCAGCGCGCAGCCGGCCAGCACGCTCACCGCGAGCCCGGCCGCCACCGGCCGCCGTCCACCCGCGCCGCCGCCCCGGCGCCGGAACAGCGCGTCCAGCCAGAGCCCCGCCAGCGGTACGGCCAGCGCCAGCGCGTAGAGCAGCAGGCGGTTCCCCCACGGCTGCCACTTGATCATGGCAGTGTGCAGCAGCACGGCCGCCACCACGACGACCGCGTACGCGCGCAGCGGACCCGCCTGCGCCGGGGCGACCCGACCGGGCCGGGCCAGCGCGTACGCGGCCCCGATCGCCGCCAGCGCCCCGGCCAGCGGGAAGGCCACCCGGTCCTCGTCCGGGTACCACGACGGCACCGGGAACCGTTCCCGCCCGAAGGTGGTGGCCCGGTCCTGCGGGTCCACCCCGATGATCCCGGCAGCGCCGACGATCGCCTCGGCACCCGCCCGACGCAGCGGCGCGAGCGGCGTGTCGAACGCGGTGTGCGCGATCCGCAGCGCGTTGACCAGCAGCGACGGTGGGTCGTGCCGTTCCATCGGAATGGACTCGCGCAGCCGGGGCGGCCCGAGCGGATGCCCGAACTCGGCGGTCACCCGGGCCAGGAACGGCCCGACCACCGCCACCGCCACCAGCAGGATCAGCGCCGACCCGGCGACCGTCCGACGCACCTGCCGCCGCGACCGGACGCCACCGGTCCGGGCCAGCCGGAGCTGGGCCAGCCCCCAGAGCAGCAGCAGCGGCCCGACCGCGACCAGGCCGCTGGTCTTGGTCAGCGCGGTCAGCCCGGTGGCCGCCCCCAGCGCCAGCATCGCCCCGGCCCCGGCGCGCCGGCGCAGCCCGTCCAGCGCCACCGTCGCCGCGCAGGCCACCCAGGCGGCGCAGACCAGGTCCGTCTGGGTGCTGGTCGCCTGGAGCGCCACCATCGGGGTGGTGGCGAGCACGAACGCGGTCAGCAGTTGGGCCCGCCGCCCCCCGCCGAGCTGCGCGGTGATCCGGGTGGCCGCCAGCAGTACGCCGACGCCGGCCGCCCACTGCACCAGGTGGTGCAGCGCGTCCCCGCCGGTGAACAGGCGCAGGTGCAGCAGCAGGTACTCGGCGCCGGGCGGGATGGTCACCTGCCGGTGGATGGCGGTGGGCCAGAAGTCCAGGCCGCCCTGCGCCACCCAGTGCTCCACCTTCGGCAGGTGGTAGGTCTGCGAGTCGAAGTTGTTCGGCTCGGCCAGCAGGGCGATCAGCAACTCGACCAGCAGCAGCCCGCCGACCGTACCGGCGAGCAGCCGTTCACCCCGACCCGCCGTACGCCAGGCGTCAGCCAGCCGGGTCCACCAGCCGGCGTGGCGGGGTGCGACGTGGCGCGTGGCGGCCGGCGGCGGAGGAGGAGGGGGCGGAGCGCCGACGGCCGGGCCGGCCGTCGCGCCGACCAGCGCGGGCTCGGGCGCGGCGACGGCCTCGACGGCGCGGTGCGCGGCGGCGACCACGGCCGTGCCGCGCGCTTCGTCCCGGCGGCGTCGCCAGCCGACGGCGGCGAGCGCGCCGGCGAGGAACGTCAGCCAGGCCACGGCGAACGCCGGCAGGGTGAGCAGCCGCAGCACGCCCAGCAGTTCCACCGTGAGCACCGCGAACGCCCCGGTCACCAGAGCCGCCCGGACCAGCGCGAGGCGCCGCCCCGCCACGGTCCCGGCCGCGACCGGACGGAGCGCGACGGCGAGCAGTCCGATCGCGGCGACCGGCGCCAGGGCGAGCGGGTAGCCGACTGCCGACATGGCGGCAGTAAACACCATGAACCTGAGGTCGCCGCGCCCAATGCCCGCAGTGCTGAACACCGCGTCGTCAACCGCCAGGTTAGGCTAGGGCCGACATATCGTCGCCACCGTGGAGATTCCCGTGAAGCTCTCGATCCTCATGCCGGTCTACAACGAGGAAGAACGCATCGCGGATGCCCTCAAGCAGGCATTGGCGGTCGACTACCCGTGTGAGATCGAGCTGGTCGTGGTCGACGACGGCAGCCGCGACGGCACCGGTGAGGTCCTCGGTCGGGCCGACGACGCGCGCCTGCGGGTCATCACCCACCAGCGTAACGCCGGCAAGGGTGCCGCCATCAAGACGGCGGTCGACAACGCCGAGGGCGACTACATGGTCATTCTCGACGCCGACCTGGAATACGACCCGCTGGACATCCCGAAGCTGCTCGACCCGGTGCTCGACGGGCGGGCCACGGTGGTCTACGGCAACCGCACCTTCGGCAGCCACAGCGCCTACAGCTTCTGGTACGTGATGGGCAACAAGGGCGTCACGATGGCGGCGAACGTCCTGTTCAACTCCTACATCGGCGACCTGGAGACCTGCTTCAAGCTGATGCCGGTCGCGCTCTACCGCTCGCTCGACATCCGCTCGCGCGGCTTCGGCATGGAGGCCGAGGTCACCGGCAAGCTGCTGCGCCAGCGGATCCGCCCCTACGAGGTCCCGATCAGCTACCGCGCGCGGGGCCGCGAAGAGGGCAAGAAGATCACCTGGAAGGACGGCGTCGAGGCGATCTGGATCCTGGGCCGCGAGCGCACCCGCCGCCGCCCCCTCG